>JASFGJ010000332.1:0-5403 GCA_050123815.1 Desulfobacteraceae bacterium | reverse complement strand
GATGGCTGTGGATCGGCCGGCCGCACCAATCTGCAGGTGATCCAGCATCTGGCGAATCGTCCCGTAGTCGCGGGTCAACGGCACCTGGGTGTATGCCTGGCTGCCAAAGACAACCAGCCCGATGCGATCACCGGCACGCTGGGCAATGAAGTCCTTGACCACCGATTTAACCGCCTCCAGGCGGTTCACGATCTCGCCCTGTTGTTTGAAATCAAGTGCGGCCATGCTTTCCGAAAGGTCTACCGCCAGCACCATGTTGATGCCGGTGGCGTCGATGGTCGTCTTCTCGGTTCCCCACTGGGGTCGCGCCAGCGCCGCAATCATCAGAATCAAGCTCAGATAGAACAGGACGTTTATCCGCTTACCCAATCCAAGCAGCAACGATGACGGCATGCCGGCTGCAGGGCCGAGTCCGGAGTTGGCCATGGCCGGTACTTGCATGCGTCTGCGGCCGTACCAGAAGGTGGCCGGTATCAGCGCCAGCAGGCTTAGAAAATAGGGTGAAGCAAGTCGAAACATGGCGATTTCCAGGCTTTCCTTATACTATGACGTGTTCTCCAGGGAATCTTCCGAAGCAACCCCTTCTTCAACCGTCGTCCGCCGGACGAGGCTGCGTACCATCGCCATATGATCGTTCATCCGGCTACGGGCGGCGTCGGCACCGGCAAATTTGATGGGATCGGTCGACAGGCAAAACGCTTTCAACGCCGGAGACAGATCCGCATCCAACGGCAGCCCATCGAGCCGGGGCAGCAATTCTTCAGTGGTCATCTCGGCCGCCGGAAACCCGTAGCGCCGCCCCAGGTAACGCCGCAGGATCGCCGACAGTGCAAAGTAATACTGTTTGCCGCTGATACCTGTCTGTGCCGCAAGGGCATCGAGTGCCTGGAGAGCTTCGATATGCGGCGGCACAGGCGGCGGCGCCGGTATCGACGACTCAGGTTTTTTGCGGCGGCGCCACAGATACCAGGCCAGCAGCGCCAAACCGCCCAGCGCCAGGGCTGCCAGAACCCAGTACAACCACTGCAAATCGGGCCCCATGCCCAGCAGCGGCTTGATGTCGTGAATATCGGTCATCGGCGTGGCATTGCCGTCGCTGTTGCCAGTCATCGCTTGCGCCGCTCCCTCCGGCGGAAATAGCGTGTCAGGGCATCTGCGGCCGATCCGATCGGCGTGGCATTGCCGTCGCTGTTGCCAGTCATCGCTTGCGCCGCTCCCTCCGGCGGAAATATCGTGTCAGGGCATCTGCGGCCGATCCGTCGGTGCTGATTTCGATGCAGTCCGCATTGCTGCCCTTCATCTGGTCCAGGATCGATCGATACGCTTTGCGCTGCCGTATTTCATACGCGTTGCGGGCCTTTTCATCAAAGGCGTCCAGGGTCATCCAGCCACCGTTTTCCAGGTCCCGCACCGTGACGATGCCTCCCGGCGGCAGGTGAAAATCTCCCGGATCGCTGATCAGCACATTGATCAGCTCATGCTTGCGCATGGTCGAGCGCATCTGGCGATCGACCACCGATTGCGGCGGAGGCACGATAAAGTCCGATATCAAGAAGGCCACAGAATGTTTGCGACAAACACGACCGAGAAATCCAACGGCTTCGGAAATATTGGTCCCTGTATACTGGGGCTTATGGGTAAAAATTTCTTTGATCACCCGCCATACATGTCCACTGCCTTTTTTGGGAGGGATATAGCGCTCGACCTGATCGGTGAACAGGATGGCACCCACCTTGTCGTTGTTGCGGATGGCGTTAAAGGCCAGGATGGCGGCCGTTTCTGCGGCCAGCTCCTGTTTGATCCGGTCCTGTGTACCGAATCGGCCCGAGGCGCTCAGATCGACCAGCAGCATCACGATCAATTCGCGCTCTTCACGGTAGCGTTTGACAAACGGGCGGCCGATGCGAGCCGAAACCTTCCAGTCGATGCTTTTGACATCATCGCCCGGGCTGTACTCGCGGACCTCCTCGAATTCCATGCCGACACCACGGAAGACCGACTTGTATTGACCAGCCATCAGCGTGTTCACCGTTCGTCCGGTGCGAATATGAACTTTCTTGATTTTCTTGATGATGTCAGCTGGCAGCATGGCGTTTTCGTTATTGGTTAAATGGTCAAATCGTCTATGTGGTTTCACGCTTTGGATCTTTCAAGTTGAACATGATTGAGCTGCTCCATTGCATTGCCCGGCTGTCACGAAACGCTGAATACCATCACGGGACTGGAACCGAGTCGAACAATTTTATGATCAGATCGTCGGTCGTGATATCTTCGGCTTCGGCTTCATAGGTCGGTATGATGCGGTGCCGCAGAATTGATGGCGCAACGGTTTTCACATCCTGAGGCGTGACGTAAGCCCTTCCGTGCAAAAAAGCATACGCGCGTGCGGCAAGGCTCAAAAAGATGGTCGCGCGAGGAGAGGCGCCGTATTGGATATAATCGGCCATTTCGATACCGAAATCGGCCGGCTTACGAGTGGCGAAAACCAGGTCTACAATGTAGTCGCGCAGCTTGTCGTCCATATAGACCGAGTTTACGAGTCCATGTATCTCCTCGAGCTGGCTTGGCGCCAAAATCGCCTCGACCATGGCGGGAGCTTCGAAGCCGATGCGCTGCATGATCTGTTTCTCTTCGGCAGGGCTGGGGTAATCGATAAGCAGTTTAAACATGAACCGGTCTACCTGGGCCTCTGGCAGCGGATAGGTTCCCTCCTGCTCGATGGGGTTCTGGGTGGCCAGCACGAGAAAAGGCTCCTCCAGCAGGAAAGTCGTCTCACCAATGGTGATCTGGTGCTCCTGCATGGCTTCCAGCAATGCGGACTGAACTTTGGACGGCGCCCGGTTGATTTCATCCGCCAGGATGATGTTGTTGAACAGCGGGCCCTTTTTAATGACAAAATCACCGGTTTTGGGCCGATACACTTCTGTGCCGATCAGGTCTGCCGGCAACAAATCGGGGGTAAACTGGATACGTTTGAAATCGGCTTGTATCGTATCGGCCAGGGCTTTGACCGCACTGGTTTTGGCCAGACCGGGCACGCCCTCGATCAGGATGTGTCCCTTTGTAAAAATGCCCATCAGGAGTCCTTCGATAAGAGATTCCTGTCCGACCAGGGCTTTGGCGATTTCGTCGCGTATGCGTCCGATGAGTGCGTGTTGCGATTCAATCTGACGGGTGAGTTCTTCCACTGTCCATCCTCCCTCTATCCTTGCCAAATCATCTGTCTTAATGCCTGTCTTTGTCATTGTTTAATGAGTGATATTCTCAGCGGCAACCTCTCGAATTGCATATAAACTTGACCATTCGGCAAATATTGAAATTTCCGGTGCTAAAATAAAAATATCCATTTGGGTTGTCAAGCGTCGGCAGCGTTTTCGGCTGTTGCGGCAATTTGCCCTTGCGTATTCGTCCACCTGACAGTATCTATCTGCCACCGGCGCACCGCCATGCTTTGTTACGATTATGAAGGAGCCGAAAAACCATGAACTCCCGTAGCCCGTTTATTGCCGCCAAGCAGGATCTGCCTCTGAACATTCCGTCTCTAGTGGGCCTGATCGCCGATGTCCAAAAGCCGGACGGCGAGATTCCCTGGTCGCCCGGCGAAAAAACCGATCCCTGGGATCACGTGGAGGCCGCCATGGGTCTCACCATCGGTGGTGCGCATCAAGAGGCCGGACTTGCATTCGAGTGGCTGCGCCGGCATCAGCTTGACGACGGCAGCTGGCCCGCCGCTTATCAGGGGGGCAGAGTCATCGACGAAACCCGTCAGACTCACCATGCAGCCTATATCGCCGTCGGCCTTTATCATCATTTCCTGGTCACCGCCGACAGAGAATTTGTGCGTCATATGTGGTCCACCGTTACTGCGGCCATCCAATTTGCGCTGCGCTATCAAACCGCTGACGGTGAAATTTACTGGGCTCTGAATCCCGAGGGGCAAGTCGATCCCATGGCCTTGCTGGCCGGCTGCAGCTCCATCTGTTTGAGCCTTCGATGTGCCCTGGCGCTCGCACGCGTCGTCGATCGGCCGCAACCGCAGTGGCGAATGGCCCTGGAGCGGCTGCAGGCATGCATCCGGCACCGACCGCAGCGCTTTAACATGACCAAGTCTCGATTTTCCATGGATTGGTTCTATCCGGTCCTCTGTGGTGCCATCACCGGCCGCGCTGCACAGCAAAGAGTCGATAAGTATTGGAAAAAATTTGTCGTTCATAACATGGGCGTCCGGTGCGTGTCCGATCAACCCTGGGTGACCATTGCCGAGTCCAGTGAACTGGTGCTGGCCTTGTGCGCAATGGGCAACCATTTGTTGGCAAGGATTGTCTTCAGCTGGATCAGCGATCATAAATTTGACGACGGTACCTACTGGTGCGGGTTCACCTTTCCCGACATGATCTTGTGGCCCGAAGAGAAGATTACCTGGACCAATGCCGTCGTCCTGATGGCCGCCGATGCAATTTACGACTTAACCCCTGCCGGCCGTCTATTTAGTCATCAATTCTGGTCGGGTAAATAAAAAGGCCACGTGCCGTGCGCAAAGATCACCGTCCCTATGTATTGAAAAAGGCCTGGTTGAAGTTTCAAAAATTCTATACCAAGCATTTTTTGGCGCCCCAGCTTGAAAGCCTGGGCAACGGGCATGCTTTTATGCGGCCCTGGCATGTGGAGCTGTTTGGCGGCCCGATCCATATCGGTCGATACGCTACGGTGATCGCCACCATCGACAAGAAGGTCCGGTTGTCTATCTGGCCGGAAAAATCGGGCGCCGGCAGCATCCGCATCGGCGATTACAATTTGATATGCCCGGGCGTTCGCATCAGTTCTGCGATTGAGATTGTTATCGAAGACAACTGCATGCTGGCCAGCGGGGCGTACATCACGGATGCGGATTGGCACGGCGTCTACGACCGTCTCTCGTTCGGCAAAGCAGAATCCGTGCATTTGAGAAAAAATGTCTGGGTCGGTGACGGCGCCGTTATCTGCAAAGGCGTAACCATCGGACAGAACAGCATTGTCGGTGCCGGCGCCATTGTGGTGGATTCGGTTCCCGCCAACTGCATCGCCGCCGGCAATCCGGCGGTCGTGGTAAAGAATCTCGATCCGGACGAACGCTTCACCACACGTGCCGACTGGTACGCCGATCCCGCCCGTCTGGCGCGTGAATTTGTCAAATGGGAGCAGGCTGTTCTGCAGGGCAATACGTTTTTTGGGTGGCTGCGGCATCTCCTGTTCCCCACCCAAGGCGATTGAAGGGGTTTGTGGGGCTCTCTCGAGCCCAAATCCTGCGTTGGAACGGCCCGTTCAATCCTCGAAATACCCGATGTATGGATGTTTATCCCGCCGGTTTCTGGCGGGGCGGTTGAACGGGCCGTTCCGCCTTGACTTTGGACCCGAGAGAGCCCC
>JASFGJ010000331.1:0-5410 GCA_050123815.1 Desulfobacteraceae bacterium | reverse complement strand
CATTCATGTGGGGGCGGCCATGTCCGCCGGTGATGTTCTGGCCCATGCCACCCAAATGCGCAAGATTCTGAAAAAAAAGGAAATGTAATTTATGGACCCATCCGAGCAGCTACGCTATCTGGCCCGTGTTCCTGGAGATGTCTCTTTTAGCGAAAAGATATCAAGGCCGCTGTTTGCACAAGATATTCAAATCTTGCAGCTGAATGTCGGCCGCCGGTGCAACTTGCGCTGCAAACATTGCCATGTTGAGGCAGGCCCGCATCGCAAGGAAATTATGGCCCGTCCCGTATTTGAAAAATGCATTGAGATCCTAAATGATTATGACATCGGGACCATCGACATAACCGGCGGTTCGCCTGAGATGAATCCCCACCTGCCCTGGTTCATTACCGAGGCGGCCAAACTGGGGCGGCGCATGCTGGTGAGATCCAACCTGGCCATTCTATTGGAGGAGGACTATCGCGATTTTATTGATTTGTATGCAACGAACAGAATCGAAGTTGTGACATCCCTTCCTGATTACCAGGCCCAACGCACGGATCGTCAACGAGGTGCCGGTGTGTTCAAACGTGTGTTGCAAGCCATGCGGGAGCTCAATTGCAAGGGGTATGGGCGTCCGGACAGCGGACTGATTCTGGATCTTGTGCATAATCCCGTTGGGGCCTATTTGCCTGGAACTCAGGAGGCGTTGACGCAGGAGTACAAGCGGCGGCTCAAACATGATCATGGGGTGGAATTCAATCAGCTATTTTGTCTGACCAACTGCCCTGTGGGAAGGTATCTGGAGTATCTTATCCGTACGGAGAATTACGATGATTATATGATTGAATTGATTGATGCATTCAATCTGGCGGCTGTGGAAAACGTCATGTGCCGCACAACCTTGTCCATTGGATGGGATGGAAAACTTTACGACTGCGATTTCAATCAGATGCTGGGCATGACGGTCAACCATGGCGCACCGATGCATATTGATGTTTTTAATTTTAATCAGCTCAAAGAACGCCAAATCGTCATTGCCAATCACTGTTATGCATGCACGGCAGGCAGTGGATCGTCGTGTCAGGGGGCGTTGTCTATTTAAATAAGGCGGGTGACAATGAAAGCCGTCGCTGCAGCCAGGACGTGAAACAGCATGGCCGGAAAAAGACTCTGGGATCGTTCCCGCACCATGCCCAGGCAGAGGCCGAACAGGGCCGCCGATGATAGCGAAATTGCCAGTCGTCCCAGCTGAATGGAACTGTTTTGATCACTGCCGATGAGTAGCAGGGACATGATGTATACCACATAGACAACTGTACTGCCCGCTATCGGCCATGACATAAACCAGCGCGTATCGTTGCGCTGTATCTTGGCTCCCTGGGTCAGCAATCCATGGGCCAGGCTGCGAAAAAGAAGCTCGGCAGTCAACGGTATCCCCAATATCCCCAATAAGATAACAAGATTCCAGCTCTGCCCCTGCTGAAGGCTTTCAGGCATCCACACACCACCGAAAAACCCGGCCGCCAGGACCACTGGAAGAAAAAACCACCAGTTGTTGCCGACCGGTCGAATCCATCCGTACTGCCACGGCCTGCAGTAGGCGATAAAAAGCAGCGAAAGAATGGTTCCAGTCGCCAGGGTCAACAGGAAACCGGTATCGGACAGGATCCAAAACGCATGCAATTGACTATTTGCGAACCAGTCGGCGGGTGACCAGTAAAGACGAATGATTTGGGCACACAGCACAATCAGTCCGATCAATGCGGCCGTCAATCCGAAACGATAGGCTTGTTGGCCAAATCCCAGACGATGCACGGCATCGCGGCATGTTTGAGCGATTTCGAGCGGTGTCAGCATGGTGCCCGTATCGCGCGGCGAACCGCCAATGTCTGTGGCGCCGCCCCATTTGTTGGCCTGGGTGCGGCATTTAACAGCAGGATCAACGAAATTTAAACGCTCATAGACATCATCCAGATTGACAGGCATGAACAGATCCATCTGGCGTGCCGTATACGATGTATCACTCTTCTTTAAAAAGACGACGCCCAGCCGATTGCCGTATAATTTGTTCAGGTGGGGTTCGATTTCATAAATACCCATGTCGGCTTCGACCACCGCGGCGATTCGCTGGTCCGTCAAATCGATGCGGGCCAACTCTTCAATCCCTTTATAATCCTCAAAGTCACTGGGTTTGAAAAAGATCTGATCGATTTTGTGCAAAATGGAAATGGTATGCGTCAGAAAATCCGTTTTCTCCCAGCGGCCCTCTTTCTTCAGTGCGATTTCATCACTTCGCAAATGATCCACCACACGTTGGATTTTGCGCATTAATTCGGGCGGCAGGGCACTCAGTTCTTTGAGTTCGAGACCCAGTGAATCAATGATTCCTTCGTATCGTACCAGTGCAAATAATATCCGGCGTTGGGTGCTGTCCTGGCGACCGATACGGCCGTGGTTCAGCAGGATCCAGATGGCCAGAATCGCATCCAGGTCCGGGTCGTTGGCAAAAATATGCCATTCGCGACCACGAAGATCGAGGCCTTTCATGTACATGACCAGTGTCTGTTCACATGTTGCAAGGGTAAAGGCCCTGACACAGCCTTCGTGATGATCGAGGTTGTAAACTTGGCGTTCGTGATCCATAAAGGGTTCGCATTGTGCAACGCCGTCCAGAAATATCGTTCCCGCAGGAGATTTGCGAGCCATCGAGGCGTTGACGGCCAACCCGGGTTCAATGTGAACGTTGAGATTGGGGGCTTCGAGGCAGATAAGCACACGTTCGTCGCCGTTGGACTTGATGGAGTAGCGCTCCGGAAGGTAATTCGAAAGGGTTCGGCGACCTGCAGGGTCACCAACAACTTGATTGGACCGCTTATGCTTAGCTACAGGCTCCGAATTGGTCTTCTCAGACCCGGTATTCATCTGTATTGCGCTCATCTGTATAATCCATCAGCGGCAAGCACTCTTGATCTGACACCGATCTGCGATCACGACCGACCAAGATCATTGCAGAGATAGTCCTGCCTCAATGTTGCATGAACTTTATCTTTATTCCCATTCATCGTATGACTGGGGCGTCCATCCACCCTCATGGATTGTCCAGCCGGTCACTTCGTAACGATCGTGTGTGCAGAATATCAATATCAGCAGGCGGCACGCGGGTCAAGACTGATCCTGTGGTTGCATGATTGGATGAGCACCAATTAAATGATTGAAAGCGAAATTGAATTCGATTACCTTTTAGCCGCCATCGATGAATTTTCCATGCTTTTTTATTGTTCGTGATTGAATTATATGCCGACTCAACAGATTCAAAATGGCAAACCCGCCGATCGAACGCACCATCCGGTGCACTGGTTTGTCATTGTCGCCATCCTCATCCTGTCGCTATGGATCCGGACTGACGACCTCAGGTCCTGGTTCGATCAACCTCATCGGGCCTTTCATGATGGCCAACCGATTCTGATCAATTTTGACGGATATTTTTATTTGTCATTGGCCAGGGATCTGCTTGAGGATCGATACAGCGCTTTCGATGAGCTCAGGGGGGTGCCTGAACCCCAGAAACGCCCAATGCCGCCACCCATGATTTCCCTGATTACGGCAGCAGCTGCGGCAATCACCCCCTTCAGTCTCGACTGGATCGCCACGTTGCTGCCTGTTTTATTGGGACTTTTACTGGCGATTCCGCTTTATCTGTTCAGCCGCCTGTACGGAGGCGGCTTGATGGCCATCGTGGCCATCTGCGTCGGGCTGTGTGCCCGCTATTACGTCTATCGCAGCAATGTCGGATGGTTTGATACCGACTGCCTTAATGCCACCCTCGCCTTGTTGGTGACCTACCTGTTTTTGCGCTTCGGCATGATTTCAACCACGCGACGCTATCTCTATCTCGCCGGTGGATTCCTGGTATCTCTGTTTTTTTTCCTGTGGTGGGATCAAACGCATACCGCAGTGGTGATGATTGCCCTTTGCCCTCTGGTATTGGTTGTAGCGGTCTATTATCGCCCTATGGGAAGAGAACGTTGGCTGGCTGTCGGTGTCACTGTCTTGATCGGCATCAGCCTGTTGATCTGGCAAGGCCCTCAAATTTTTTGGTTCCCTGTTGAGAAGGCGATGATTGCAATGGGGTATATCACCAAGGCACAGCTCGGAGATTTTCCCAATACAGCCCAATCGGTGATGGAGCAAGCTCGCCCGGACCTGCAGTCGTTGGCGCGGATCAGCACCGGCAATATGGTAACATTTTTGCTTGGGATCGTTGGGCTTGCGTGGCTTCTGATCTGCAGAAAACGGCAAGCACTGCCTCTGATCGTTTTATTTGGATTGGGCTGTTTCTCATTTTTATTCGCCCGCCGCTTTATGATCTTTTTAAATCCATTTATAGCCATTGGTCTTGGATTCGCTATCCAACAGCTCTGGACCTTACAATCGCGATGGCCCTGGACGCGGATAGCGGCTCCGATCGGGGCGGCGATCGTTTGTCTGTTCGCCGCCAAAGACAGCCTGCAGCGGGTGTATTGGCCCAAGGAAATTCCTCCCATTGTAGCAGGGCAGCAGCGTCTGGCTGAAGAGAGTTCCACCGATACGTTGGTATGGGCCTGGTGGGATCATGGCTATCCAATACGCTACTGGTCGCGGCGTGCGACGATCAATGACGGCAGCCTGCACAATGGCCCGCGAACCGTCAGCAATGCGATACCTCTATCCAGCAGGAATCCCCGGCAGGCGGCCAATTTTATGCATTTTTATGCTGTCCGGGGGGTGCAGGGGCTACAGGCGGTACTCGATCAATCCGGCTCCCCCGAAAAAGGCATGCAAGTTATGCGGCATGTGTTTGCGGCCGGGCCTGAAGCGGCTGCCCCCATCTTGCGTCGGTCCGGGCTGATGCCGCTGAATCAATGGCTGGACTTTTTCTTTCCAGGGAAGCAGCGCGAGATCTATCTCTTCCTGGACCTGCGCGCCGCCCGGACAGCCCATTGGTGGCACTGGTTCGGAACGTGGGACATGGCAAAGCAACGCGGTGTGCATGGCAAATTTCAATTGATCCGCAATTGCCGGCTGGACAATCGGCGAATCCACGCTCCGAATCTGTCGGTGGATATCACAGAGGGTATCTTGACCTGGAATCAACGCAAGCTGCCCTTGGCAAGATTTTACCACAACAACGGTCAAACGCTGAAGCGCAGCGACTATCAGCGCTCCAGCCGTTGGTATTTTGCGTTTCACGAAGCATCTCGGGTCGGCGCGCTAATAGACCGGGATTTTTCTGAAACCGTATTCAACCAGCTTTATATGTTTGAGAATCCCGATTTAAGGTATTTTTCCCTCCATTCACAGCGCTTTCCCTATTACCAGATTTGGCAGGTGACGCCCGATGGATCCCATACCGCCGGTCAGGCCCGGTAAGCCCTATCCGAAGGGAGCC
>JASFGJ010000330.1:0-5421 GCA_050123815.1 Desulfobacteraceae bacterium | reverse complement strand
GGTCTTTGATGGGTAAATTTCAAAATGGGGCGCTGTTCCAAAAAGGAGCCGCCCAGCAACTCATTGAGTTCCAGTTCCGCCAGATCAAGTGTCTCTTCATCCACCAAGTCGGTTTTGCTTAGGACGACCAAGCCCGAACCGGCATGAAAGGATTTCAAAATCTCGACATGCTCGCGGGTTTGGGGCATGACGCCGTCATTGGCCGCGACCACCAGAATCGCCATATCCACACTGTTCAAACCCCGGATAGTGTTTTTGAGAAAATCGGTGTGGCCGGGAACGTCAATCAAAGCGACACTTCGGCCACTGGGCAGCTTCAACTCGGCCACGCCGGCCTCGATGGAGAGCCCGCGGACTTTTTCCTCTGCCTTACGGTCCGTATCGATTCCGGTCAGGGCGCGCACCAGGGTGGTCTTTCCATGATCCACGTGCCCTGCCACGCCGATGGTAAACGGTGTACTCATCCATGGACCTCACTGAAAGATGGAAGGGGCAAGGGGAATCGAACCTCCTCCTCGTTGTTCAGACGAGGCCGACGGTTTTGAAGACCGCGGGGTGCCCAGCACCATTGCCCCTGGAAAGAATGCCTTTTGGAAAGAATCAAATGATTTTCACCTTTTTACGTTTGACCGATTGGATCAAACCGCTGAATATGGTACGCAATTGACGGTCATCCAACTCCAGCGAAAAATCATCCGTCTCTTTCCAATCCATTGGTTTACTATCGGTATCATTGCGTTTGACCTGGGTATGGGATTTATCGACCATAATGCGCCGACTGCGCCGCCGGATGTCGGCAACAAGCAACTCCCGGTTGTTTTCTATCCAGCGGTGGCAGTCATCGTGGCTGCCGGCATAGAGCAGGTAAAAATCTCGGCCCTGCTTGAGGGTCACAAGCCTGTAACCGCTGCCCAGGTCGTATTTGATACACCCTTTGATGCGCTGCTCGCCTCGTTTGGTGGTGGACCCGGCTTCAGCCAATGAGGCGCTGCCGGCCTGCAACCTAGCAACGATCTCATGCGCCCTTTCGGCCGCCAGCGCCGCCTTTTTGTCCGAACGGCTCAGGGCCTGCAATTGCTTATCCAGTTTTGCATCAAGGTAAAGCGTTGTTATCAAAGCAACGATTCTCCTTTGATAGTGCATAGAAGTGGTTTTACTGCTCTTTTTAACGGTTCCTTTCATGACATCGGCAAACAGGGATGCCACAAATCATACCAATGCCCAAATTGGACTTGGATCACGCAGACTGACCGATAAAAAAAGCTTGTGATGATTACAGAGACACGATGGGGGGAAACCTTTTAAATAAAGGCTCCGTCACCAAGTGCTTTACCGTGCGCGTACCAACCCGGGCAGCCAGCGCCAAGTCTCTCAGGTAAAGCCTATGTGACGGTTAATTCTGATCATGGAATAGTCCAAAATGCACAATTGAGTTCGAAAGTATCTTCTTAATACAAGCAGCAAAAAAATACAACATGAAATAATCTATAGATTCGATAATTGGTATGTCCGTGCAGAAACGGTATCGCAGGGCTTATCAATGCATTGATAGACATTAATCAATTCAGATTCAGGCCCTTTTTGATTAATTCTTCCGGACCAAGGTCTTCAGCCATTCTCAGGCCGGCGGCGTTTTTTTTGCACCATTTTTTATACGCCCAGATCAGGCTGGGATGATGAAATATTATGACATTCGCCATCTCATTGAGGTCTTGCTGAACACGCCAGTAAATATGCATGATTGTCGCTCCTTTTTAGAATTCGATGCCTTTCTGGGCTTTTATACCGGATTTGAGAGGGTGTTTGACAACCTGCATCTGCGTGACCATATCGGCAAGATCCAGCAGCGCCTGCGGCGCATCCCGGCCGGTGACAAGCACATGCAGGTCGTGGGGGCGTTCGTTCAATCCATCCAGAACCGTTTGCAGCCCGATCATCTGATAGGCCAGCAAATAGGTAAATTCATCCAGCACCACCAAATGGTAGCGCTGGGATGCCATCGCCTCCCGGGCCAAATCCCACCCCTGGCGCGCCACCGCCTTGTCTTTTTCCAGGTCTTTCGACTTCCAGGTAAACCCTTTGCCCATCACATGAAAATCGATCAGCTCCCCGAATCTTTCGACGGCCGCCAGCTCGCCGTACTTCCAGCTTCCCTTGATAAACTGGACAAAGCAGACTTTCAGCCCGTGCCCGGCCGTGCGCATGGCCAAGCCCAGTGCCGCCGTGGTTTTCCCTTTGCCGTCCCCGGTGTTGACCATCAGAAGTCCTTTTTTCACTTTACTTCTCCCCTCTACGTTTTTGAAGTGGTATCAAAAGCTTCACACGGGCCCAAGATCAAGGCGGGGGAAATACGTTTAACCGGAGGAATACATCGGGTATTTCGAGGATTAAACGGTTTTCCCCAACGCCGATATTGGGTTCGAGGGAAGGTTTTGATACCACTTCTAGAATTCATACCGGTAACTGGCATAGAAGCCACGGCCGGGTTTCGGGTATCCTTTCTTTTCGTAGTAGTCCTCATCAAAGAGGTTGTCGATTTTCAGCGTGAGGCGGTGATGCGTAAGAAACGTCACGCCGGCCACCAGATCGATCACCGTAAAAGTCGGATACTCGATTTCCGGATAGCCCGCGGCATTCCAGTCGGTATCCTTCATCTTGCCCTGGTCGCGGACATGCAGCCTGGATTCAAACGGGCCGTCCACATAGCGGATGCCGTAATTGTAGGTGTATTTGGCCACGTTGTGGGTATCCTTCACGGTGCCGTCCGGCTGTTCTTCCTCGGATTTAAAGATATTGGTGGCATTGAGATACAATGCCAGCATCCGGCTCCATTGGAACGGAGCGCCCAAATCAAAGGAGAACATCGCTTCCAGGCCTTCGGTTTCACCGCCGAGACTGTTTTCGTAAGTCGTGACGTTGCCCTCGGTCACCCGCATGATCTTGTCATCGATATCGGTATGGAAATAGGTGACGTCCAGCGAAAGCCCCCACTCCGGCTTGTCGAAGCCGACCCCCATGTCATAGGTGGTCGAGGTTTCCGGATCCAGATCCGAATTGCCCCTTGTGATCATCGCGACGCCGCCGACCACTGTTTCCGAATAGCCGGCCAGCTGAGCGGCGGTGGGGGGGACGAAGGCTTTGCCGATGGTGGCGTGCAGGCGAATTCCCATATCGAACAGATAGTTGAGGCCTGCCCGGGGGCTGAAGGTGGAGAAGCTTTCGCTGTTGGGGGTAAAGTCGGTTTTATAGGGGGTCGGCTTGGTCTCGACCTCAAACGTGTCATAGCGCCCGCCGGCTGTGAGGGTGAGCTTCCGGTCCGCTAATTTCCACACGGTTTCCAGATACCCGGCCCAGTTTTCCCGGCCTTCGTCGGGAGAGTAAGGGGCCTTGCGGCTGCCGTCCACATTATAGCTGCGGCTCTCCTTGTCGATATTCTGGTAATCGATGCCGGCGATGAAACGATGGCTGCCCAGATCGAGGGCATCCTTGAGCTGAACGCCCTGCCAGGCCGTTTCCGAATCGTAGTATCGATAGGGGGCCACCGGTGTCGGATTGGTATAGCCGGTATAGCGCCGGTATGTCTCCTCAATTTCACTGGTCTGATAGGCGGTCAGCGACAGCAGGTTGCGGGCGCCCAGTTGGCCCTCGATGGTCAAGTCAAGGCCATGGCGGTCGATATCTTTTTGCCCGGCTTTGGAACTCCCGTCAAAGGTGTTGCCGGGGGTTTCGATATCGCGACCCTGGTAAATGTCGCCGGTCAGGTCAACCCGCCACGCCCCGCCCAAAGCGGCTCCCAGGCGAAGCAGGCCGTTCCGGGTCAGATAACTGGTGTTGGGGCGCTCTTCGCCATTGCCCATGGTGATGTCGTCGGATTGATCATATCGTCTGACGGAAAAATCGAAGTCAAACCCCTTGCCGATGGCGCCGCCGACGGCGCCTTTTTGAAAGTTGGTGTCGAAAGAACCGTAGCCGGCTTCGACCGTACCGGTGAGTTCCTTCGTGTGTTTTTTGAGGATAATATTGACCACCCCGCCCATGGCTTCGCCGCCGTAGAGGGAGGAGGCCGGGCCTTTCAATACTTCAATGCGTTCAATACTGTCCGACAAAACGGTTGCCAGGTTGGTCGCGCCGGCCGGCCGGCCGTTGATCAGCAGGAGGGAATGCTTGGTGATGCCGGAAAACTCCGGGCGAAAGCCGCGAATGCCGATGCCGGCTGAGGCGCCCGGATATTCGATAATGCCGATGGAAGCATTTTTTTTCAACTGTTCGGTGAGGGTTTCGCCCGTGGTCGACTCGATTTCCAGACTGTCGATCACTTCGACCTTGGCCGGAATCTCTTTGACCTTTTCCTCACTGCGGGTGGCTGTGACCACTATCTCTTCCAGGATTTGTGCCTCCCCAGCCGGCCCCGCAAAAACGGGAAAATCGGTGATGCCAAGCAAGATCAACACAACCCAAAACATTCTCATTTGCAGACGGCAAATTACTTTCATTTTTCTCTCCAAATCAACTATTGATTCATTATTATAGCGAGGAAAATGCCCAGGCAGGGTGAGGTGCGGGCGCCCGGTATGACGCCAGGCAGTGGTGAACTCTTTGAGATCCAATGCCGGACCAAGTCCTCGTCAGTCCATGTCACTTTGTCGGCAACCGGCAGGTCTTCTGGCTTCACCGCCCGACAAGCGGCCTTCCCGCCGCGCTGAGCGCGGCAGTGGCATTTTTACTGCTCATCGGGTTCCTTGTCTTCAATCATAAGCAAGGCAGTGTTACAGCGGCGGGACCGCTCCTGACTCAGGCGCTTTAGCGCACCTTACACAGGATTCCCTATTGTCGCCCGGAAGTCTACTGCACTGGGCGACCGGCTGCTATGGTTCTATGCTTCTATTTCAAATGATAATCCCCCCATTTTTTGAGTAGTGAACAGTATCCGGTGATCACCGCCCTAGTCCCGCGCCTTGTTTACCGTTCCCAGTGCCAGCACGAAGAAAATCATCCCCACTGCCGCCAGAACGGCAAAGCCTTGCCAGCCGGGAGTCTCTCCGAACGCCGTTGTTCGGATGGCCGACGATGCGTGGGTGAGCGGCAGTACGAACAGGATCTTTTGGGCCCACACCGGCAAACGCTCCAACGGGAAGAAGGTTCCCCCCAAAAAGGCCATGGGCGTGATGACGAAGCTGGTCAGCAGGCTCTGGTCGGCATGGGATTTGACCAGCATGGCCAGGGCCACGGCCAGAGAGGCGAACACGAAACTGTTGAGCAGCACCGCCAACCAGAGCAGGGGGCCATAGTGCAGGCGCACGCCGAACAGCAAACTCAGCAGCAGGATCACGCCGATGGCCATCAGGGCCCGGGTCATACCGGCCAGCACCTCTCCGGCCACATAAGCCGCGTTGCGGATGGGCGCGGCCTGGAACTCCTCGA
>JASFGJ010000329.1:0-5425 GCA_050123815.1 Desulfobacteraceae bacterium | reverse complement strand
TGTCCAAACCCTATTTTGCAGCGACATTGCTGAGCAGCGCCAAGGAGCTGGAAGACGTGTCCGTCGAGACGTTGGCAGAGAACCTGACGGATATTGTAGACGGATCGTCCGAGCAGCGCCATGCATCGGCGGCAACGTCGAAACCGGCCGGGCAGTCTGCAGCACCCACCGCTGCCGGAACGGGAGCGCTGAACCAATACACCATCAACCTGACCGAGCGCGCCCGGGCCGGGCAAATCGATCCGGTCATTGCACGGGACGAAGAGATACGTCAGATGGCCGATATCCTGATCCGGCGTCGGCAGAACAATCCCATCCTGACCGGCGAGGCCGGTGTCGGCAAGACCGTCGTGGCGGAAGGATTCGCCCTGCGGGTTGTTCAGGGCGATGTTCCGGGGCCCTTGAAAGATGTTGAGATCCGGACCCTGGATCTCGGGCTGCTGCAGGCGGGCGCCGGCATCAAGGGGGAGTTTGAAAACCGCCTGAAATCGGTCATCAGTGAGGTCAAAGCCTCACCTGTGCCTATAATTCTGTTCATCGACGAGGCGCACACCATGATCGGCGCCGGCGGATCCCAGGGGGCAGGAGACGCCGCCAATTTGCTCAAACCCGCACTGGCAAAGGGCGAACTGCGCACCATTGCCGCCACTACCTGGGCCGAGTATAAGAAGTACTTCGAAAAAGACGCCGCGCTGTCGCGGCGATTCCAGGTGGTCAAAATCGAAGAACCTGACGAGGAGCAGGCGCTGCTGATGATGCGCGGCATCGCTCCGTTGTTCGAGGATCATCACAACGTGACCATCACGGATGACGCGCTGGTCGATTCGGTGCGGCTTTCCATGCGCTATATCTCGGGGCGGCAACTGCCTGACAAATCGGTCAGCGTCATCGACACGGCGTGTGCACGGGTTGCCATGGGATTCAACGCCATTGCGCCGCCCATCGAGGCGTGCCAGCGACAGATCGAAAAAATTGACTGCGAGTTGGCCCGACTGCAGGACGAGCAGCGCATCGGACGAAACCACGACGAACGCATCTCGGCGCTGGCAACGGAACAGTCGGAGGCGCAAGAGCGACTAAAGGATCTACAGCATCGCTGGGATCAGGAGATCGATCGGGTCGAGCAGATCAAGTCCCTTCGCAATCAAATCCGGCAGCAACCCGAGCAGGAGAGCCCGGACGCACGTGAGCAGGGCCGCATGCAGCTGCTGACCCTGGAGGCTGAACTGGCCCAGATTCAACAGAACGAGCCGCTGCTGCGGGTGGAGGTCGACAGCCAGACCATTTGCGAGGTCATATCCGGCTGGACCGGCATTCCGACAGGCCGCATGCTTACCGACGAGATACCCGCCGTGCTCAACCTTGAAACCTCTCTGCAGAAACGAATCATCGGTCAGGATCAAGCCCTGGGAGCCATTTCGCGGGTGGTGCGCACGGCCCATGCCGGGATCGACGATCCGTCCAAGCCCACCGGCGTTTTCATGCTGGTGGGGCCCAGCGGTGTCGGAAAAACCGAGACGGCCCTGGCCCTGTCCGAACTGCTGTATGGCGGCGAACAGAACATGGTGACCATCAATATGTCGGAATACCAGGAGGCCCATACGGTCTCCGGCCTCAAAGGATCGCCGCCGGGATACGTCGGGTACGGCGAAGGCGGGGTGTTGACCGAAGCCGTGCGCCGCAGGCCTTACAGCGTGGTGCTGCTCGATGAGATCGAAAAAGCCCATCCGGATGTAACCGAACTGTTCTACCAGGTTTTCGACAAAGGCATGCTGGAAGACGGCGAGGGACGCAGAATCGATTTTAAAAACACCTTGATCATACTGACCTCCAATATCGGCACCGACCTGATCATGAAGCACTGCTACGATAATCCCGAGTCGGCGCCGGACATGGAGACGCTCAAGTCGATGCTGACACCGGTGCTGCAACAGCGGTTCAAACCCGCTTTTCTCGGCCGTCTGCAGGTGGTGCCCTATTACCCGATCCATGATGAGATCATGCGGTTGATCATCCGGTTGAAGCTGGACCGCATCAAGGAGCGAATGCTCGCCAACCGCAAGATCCGGTTTGATTACCCCGATGCGGTGGTCGACGCCATTGCAGACCGCTGTACGGAAGTCGATTCCGGCGCGCGCAATGTCGACCATATCCTGACCGATACCCTGCTGCCGGATATGTCGCGCCGCCTTTTGGAAGCGATGGCCGCTGAGGTCAACATCGACACCGTCGAGGTTGTCAACACCCCATCGGGGTTCGAATTTAACATAAACCACTTAAACGAGCTCAATTGAATATAGAAAGAGGAGCGTATGGCCATATCACAAAACGATCGCCTGATCCGGATCGCAACTCCCTTGGGAGAAAATACTTTTATTGCATTGTCCTTTGCCGGCATGGAAGAGATATCGGAGCTGTTCGATTTTAAAGTGGAACTGGCATCCGAGCGCAGCGATATCACTTTCGATCAATTGGCCGGCAAGAACGTCACCGTGGGCATTAAATCATCCGACGGCACGCAACGATACTTTAATGGTCTCATCGTGGCGTTTTCACCCGCCGTGGTTTCCGAAAATGACGGCTACAGCAAATACAGCGCCGTCATACGTCCGGCCCTGTGGATGCTGACCCAGTGCTACGACTGCCGGATCTTTCAGAACAAATCCGTACCCGATATTATTAAAGCGGTGCTTGACCAAGGCTCGCTGGGGCCGAAAGGCGTCAACGGCAAAATCGACTATCGCCTGGAGCTGGCCGGCAGCTACGAGGCCCACGAATATCGCGCGCAGTACAACGAATCCGACCACAATTTCATCTCCCGGCTTTGCGAAGAAGAAGGCATCTTCTATTTTTTCGAACACGAGAACGGCAAACACACCGTTGTCTTTGCCGATGCGGCGCAGAAACATAAACCGCATTTAAACGGCAATAAAGAGACGGTTGAATTTCAGAGAACCCTGGGCGCCAATCTGGACAAAGAGGTCATTACAGCATTTGCCCAGCACAAAAAGCTGAGCACCGGCAAGTATACGGCCAGAGATTATAACTTCACCATTCCCGACACCGACATGACCGTCACCACCGATACTAGCCAGAATTCGCCGGTGGGCCAGGGGGAGCGGTACGAATACCCGGGCGGATACGAAAAAAGCGCCGGCCCGGGAGAAACCCTGGCCAAGATCCGCATGGAGGCCGATGATGTCCGGACCCACACGCTGCAGGGCCGCAGCAATTGTCGGGGATTTGCGGCCGGATTCAAGTTCGCCCTCCAGAAACACCCCCTGAAAGCGCTCAACGGCAAGTACTATGTGTTTACCAAGGTCCACCATGGTGCCAAGCAAGACTTTACCACGGGCGGTTCGGGCGGGGATAGCTATGACAATTACTTTTTTTGCATCCCGCACGAGGTGCCCTTTCGCGCCCAGCGCAACGCCGACAAGCCGCTCATCGTCAGCAGCCAGACAGCCATTGTCACCGGCCCGCAGGCCGAAGAGATCCACACCGACGAGCACGGCCGCGTCAAGGTGAAATTTTTTTGGGATCGCCGCACCGATGCAAAGAAAGACGGCAATATGTCATGCTGGATCCGCGTGTCTCAGAACTGGGCCGGCGGCAAGTGGGGCGCCATGCATATCCCGCGTGTGGGGCAGGAGGTGATCGTCAACTTTCTGGACGGGAACCCGGACCGGCCCATCATTACCGGCCGCGTTTATCACGGGCTGAACAAACCGCCTTACGACCTGCCTGCGCAGAAGACCAAAAGCACCGTCATGTCCAACTCCACCAAGAACGGGAATGGGAATTCAAACGAGATCCGCTTTGAAGACCTCAAAGGATCGGAAGAGTTTTTCACGCATGCCGCCAAGGACCAGAACGAGGTGGTGGAAAACAACATGACCACCGAGGTCAAAGCCAATCAGTCCATTACCATTGAAAAAAACCGCTCGATTACCGTAACCGGGGGAAATGAAACGCTGGCGGTGGAAAGCGGCGGCCGGACGGTGACGGTCAAATCCAACGAGAACCACACCAATTCGGCCAATTTTGCACACAATGTTTCCAGCAACTACACATTGAAAGTCAACGGCAATATCACCATCGACGCCAGCGGCATTGTCAAGATCAGCGGCGCGAAATTAATTCTTAACGGATAACACAGGAAAACGGTTCATGCCGGCACCCACTACAGAGGCCGTCAGCACATCGGCCAAACAATATTTTTCATCCAAAGGAATCGAACTGCCCATGCGCTGGCAATCCATGGGCGATATCTTCCCACAGGCATTTCAACCCGCGGAACTACACACGACAGCCAATTCGTCCGACTGCCTGTTCCACGAACCCACGCTGAACAAGTACCATACCGATACGGCGTATACCCTGTCGCGCAATTACGAGATTTTCATCGACGGTATCAGCGCTGCGTTGACCAATGCCATCGAGAAATGGATGAAGATCGCCTCCGTGGTTTCGGTAAATGTCCTGGGCCCCGTGGGTACCTTGCTGACCGGCGGGGTCACCGGGCCGGAGCTCTATCCCTTGATCATGGCCGACGCGCCCCAGGACACCGACAGCGACCTTAAGTACTCCCGGGCGATCGCCGCAGCCGTGAGCGACAATTGGAGCGCCTGGCAGCAGGGGCTGACCGGCATTTTGAATTTTCCCGGCTTCACCGGAGCGCCAACCATGAATTTACCGGCCCCCTTGATGAGCTTGATGTCGGAGACCGAGGCCGGTCTGGCACCGCACAACCTTTCCGGTGTGATGTGGCGCAATCTGGACGACCCCGGCGCCCTGCATGCCCAAACCCTGTTCGAGTCTGTGGCGAACTCTTTTTACACCCACTTCCAGGTGTTCAAGACCAGCACCCTGGTTACCGGTGTCACCGTCGTGGCTGCCCCACCGCCGCCACCTGTCGATCCGGCAGCAACCGAGGCGGCCTCCGAGAGTCTGGAAGCAGACGAATCCGGCGAGAGCGAATCTGACGAGACAACCAACACCGAATCGGAGGACCCTGCCGATCCCGAAACCGATCCCGAAGCTGATTCGGATCAACCATTGGATGACCCATTGGAAGAAGAGGCCGAACCCGAAGATATCGGTGCCGAACCGGAAGAGGCGCCGCCGGCCGCCCCGGCTCTGGCCGGTATGGTAATTCCAACCCCAGGAAATTTTGTTTAAATGAAAATCGACAACCCAACGCCTTTTGAAGTCACGGCCGTCCCCCTGATGGGACCCGCAGACCGCAACATCATGACCATCATCGTCAAGGCCACATTTGCCATTGCAAACGGCCGCGTCGAGCTGTCGCCGGAGCAGGAGCCCATCGCCTTTGGCGATCATTTTTATGCCAGAGGGCAGGGCGGCGGCATCTTGTATGAATCGGACATCGTTCCGTTCAAGCCCGGCGCCGACATCGTGATGT
>JASFGJ010000328.1:0-5460 GCA_050123815.1 Desulfobacteraceae bacterium | reverse complement strand
GAGCTTGACTTGGGAGCCGTGGCTCAGGTCGCCGATTTCATCCAGAAACAGGGTGCCGCCCGCGGCACGTTCGATCAGGCCCCTGCGACGCGATTCCGCCCCGGTAAACGCGCCTTTGACATGGCCGAACAAGGTGTCGGAAAAGACATTGTCATCCAGGCCGGCCACATTGACGGCCACAAATTGCCCCTTGCGGCCGCTGAGTCCGTGAATGGCTCGGGCGATCAATTCTTTGCCCACGCCGGTTTCGCCGCGGATCAGCACCGGTTGGTTGGTCGTGGCGATGGACTCGGTGTAGCGGAACAGTTTGAGCATGGTGGGGCTGTTGGTGACGATGGCTTCGAATTTTTCGGGGTGGCCCAGGCGGTCTTCAGACAAATGGTCGCGAAGGGCTTTGTTTTCTCGATGCAGCTCCAGAAATTTCAATGCCTGATGAATGGCCGCCAGCAAGCGGCTCTCCTCCACCGGCTTGACGATGTAGTCAAATGCCCCCGATTTCATGCATCGCACGGCCGTATCCACATCGATGGTTCCGGTAACGATGATGATGGGAATATTGGGAAATTCGGCGCTGATTTGCGGCAGCAGCGTTTCGCCGTCCAGGTGGGGAAGGTTCAGATCCAGCAGCACGACACTGGCCTGCCGCCGACGCAGGATCTCCAACGCCTGCCGGCTCTCTTGACTGGTGACCACATTGTCGAATCCGGCCAACCGCAGGGTGGTGTCGATGGCCAGCAGGATCGCCTCTTCATCATCAATGGCCACAATGGGAAGTGCCGGATTACCGGGTGGCGTCATGGATCTCCTCCGGGTAATGGTTGTCTTCTTTTACGGGCAGGTAGACCGTCGCCGTGGTTCCCTGCCCCGGCTGGGATTCAAATTCCATGCGGCCGCCGTGGTCCTTGACAATGGTGTGGGAAATCGAAAGCCCCAGACCGGTGCCGCCCCGGTCTCGTTTGGTGGTGAAAAATGGATCCGCAATGCGCGTTAAAACCTCAGGGGCCATTCCAACGCCCGTATCCTCGATCTGGAAAAAGAGTTCCCGGTTTTGCTCCTGGAAGCCGGTGGTAACCCGTAGTGTCATGGGTGCTTCGGTGGCTGCCTGGCAGGCGTTGACCAGCAGATTGACGGCCACTTGCTCGATTCGCTGACTGTTGCCGAAAATGGCGGGCAGGTCGGAGGCATAGTGCACGTGAATATCGGATGCGGCTTTTTTGGTGAGGCTGCGCACCAGACCCAGGGCTTTTTCCACAACGGTGTTCAGATCGACATCGTTCAAGCTGTCGGATGGATGAATGCCGGCAAACTCCTTTAAATCACCGACGATTCGTTTGACCCGTTCGACCCCCTCCCGAGCATCGCTCAGCAATCGGGGCAGGCGCTGTTTCAATTGCGGATAGGGCATGCCGCCCACGGCAAAGGTTTGGGATCTTTTGAAATGCCCGTCCAGGACCGGCTCCGACGATTGCCAGAATTTTTCAAACACCTGCAGGTTCAGCATGACCGTGGCAATGGGGTTGTTGATCTCATGGGCGACGCCGGAGACCAGGGTTCCCAGCGAGGCCATTTTGGCGGATTGATAGAGTTGCTCCTGCCGCAGACGGGCCTGTTCCTTGATTTGACGCCCGATCCGTTCGGCTTTGGCGCCTTGGAGAATCACATAAATGCCCAGAGCGACAAGCACCGCCGTGATCAGCAGGCAAATGATGGTCCAGCGTTGGGTGATGGCCAGGATTTGGGAGCGCACATCTTCCACATAGACACCGGTGCCGACCACCCATCCCCAGGGTTGAAATCCTTTTACATAGGATATCTTGGGAACAATTTTCTCCGGATTGTCGAGCCATTGCCATTGGTAATCGACAAATCCGGCTCCCTTTTGGCGTACGATGTCGGCAAAGGCGACGAACAGCCGCTTGCCGTTTGGATCCGTGAAATCGGTTACATCTTGGCCCTCAAGTTCCGGTCGATAGGGATGCATGACGATATTGGGATGCATGTCATTGATCCAGAAATAGTCCTTGCCTTCCGCACCATAGCGCATACTGCGCAGATGGGCCGTGGCGCGGCTTTGGGCTTCGTTCACCGAAAGTTCGCCCTTTTCCGCCAAATCGGCATAATAACCAATGGTGCTCCATGCGGATTGGGTCAGGGTATGGATCATTTCCCGTTTGCGATCCATCAGTTGCGACTCCACGCTGGGCAGGATGAACCCGAAAAAGGTCCCGATAAAAAGCACAATCGTCAACAGGACCGGCGTGAAGATCTTCAGCAGGGTGGCCGGGATCTGTTGGTCGTCTGACGGTTGTTTCTGTTTGGTATGTATTTGCATAAGCCTTCTTTTCATAGACCCATGCCACGTAATTTATCGCAAGACGTTAAACAGACAGCTTTGCGTGTCCAAGTCTCATCTCCTTTCGATCCCGATTTCGATTTGGATTATCCTGACAGATGGGGAAATGATAAGCGACAGATGCGATTCCATTGGAAGTCCGGCAGCAAGGTCATTATTATTCTTGTCACAGCGGGATGATAAGTCAACGGTCAAATCGGTGAACGAGATTTTCGTATCCAACAATTCCAAACAAATTTGACAAAAGGCACTCCTGGCCATATGTTGCAATTACAACAATTGCAATTGCAACAATTAAGGGCGGGTTATTGCTTATGAAAAAAAGAGAAAACAGGCGCCAAACGTCATTCGGTTATCGGTTTGCGATGCTGCACAGATTGCAAATGTCCATGTGCAAAAGATATATTCTACAGGCCGGCATCCAGCCAAGTCAGTTACCGTTTCTCATGAACCTTGTTCAAGAAGAATCACCGGTTACCCAGGATTATTTATCAAATTGTCTGGCCATTGACAAAGGAACGACGGCAAGGGCGATCAGCCAGTTGAAAAAAGCCGGGTACGTCACCCGTGAAACCAATCCTCAGAATCGCCGCCAGAAACTGGTCTCCGCTACGCAAAAGGCCCGTGACGTGGCCAGTGATTTATTCACAACCCTGGACAATGCCACCAAAATCTTCGTTCAAGGATTTACCGAGGACGAACGCACCACCATCCTCAAACTGATGGATCGTATGATCTCGAATGCGCGAAGGGGACTCGATGAAGACGCAAGCCATACAGAATGACGCTGCCGTGTCACCCTCCGTGACGCTCTTTGTGGTATCCGTCGTACAGTTTCTCACCCCTTTCATGGCATCTGCCGTGGGCGTAGCACTGCCAACCATCGGTAAGGAGTTCGGTGCAAGCGCCGTGCAACTCAGTATGATCCAGATGACATACATTTTGGCAGTGGCGATTCTTTTGCTCCCCATTGGAAGGTTTGCGGATATCCATGGAAGAAAACGTATTTTTATCTTCGGCATCGTGCTGGTAATCCTGACCACCTTCGCCATTGGGTGGGCACAGGGGACCACGACATTTATACTCTTGCGTTTTCTACAAGGTGCCGGCACCGCTTCAATCACCTCCACCAGTTTTGCGATCTTGTCATCGGTGTTTCCAGCAGAACGCAGAGGCCGCGCCATGGGCGTTATCGTGGCATGCGTCTATGTGGGGCTTGCCGCAGGACCCACCCTTGCCGGAATCGTTACAAGTCAACTGGGCTGGAGATGGTTGTTCTTTCTTATGGTGCCCATTCAGTTGTTGGCACTGATCCTGACCTTGCTCAAGCTTAAAGGTGAATGGGCCGAAGCCCATGGTGAGCCGTTCGACTGGGGCGGGAGCATCATTTACGCCACCGCCCTTTCCTCGGTGATTGTCGGAATTTATCTGTTAAACCGAATGGAATTCGCCGGTCTGTTTGTCATCGCAGGTTTATTGGGCCTGGCGATCTTTCTTAAATTGGCGGCAGCAAGGGACAAACCACTGCTGGACGTGCGATTTCTGTTAAATAACAGAACGTTTACCTTGAGCAATATCGCCACGCTGATCAATTATGCAGCATCATTCGGAGTGATTTTTTTATTAACCCTCTACCTGCAGTATGTAAAAGGGCTAAGCGCTCAACAGGCCGGCTTTGTGCTTGTGGTGCAGCCCGTCGTTCAAGCCGTTTTTTCCCCTTTGTCGGGGCGCTGGTCCGACGCCTATTCGCCGTCGCTGATGGCGACACTTGGAATGGCGATCTGTGCTATCGGCCTGATGGCGGCAACCTTTATCGGGTCCGACACCTCACTGATTGCGATAATTCTCGTAATGGTCCTGCTGGGCATGGGTTTTGGTATTTTTTCTTCACCCAATATGTCAGCAATCATTGGAAGCGTCGGCCCGCGCCATTATGGTACGGCCTCGAGTATGATTGCAACCATGCGCACGGTGGGGATGCTCACCAGTATGGCCATAATTACCTTAGTGCTGTCGTTGTTTATGGGCGATAACCCTGTTTCCAAAGATAATCATCTTGATTTTGTATCCAGTATGCACGTGTCTCTGATTGCATTCAGTCTGATGAGTATCGTGGGCATTTGCTTTTCCATGATCAGAAACCGTGTCGCAAAAGCGGCCACGAGGGTGAATTCAAGATGACCGTTCATGGGAAGCCGGCTTTCTTATCAACAAAAATGAAAAAGCCACCATTGCCCTATCCTTGGCAATAGTGGCTCATTTAACCCTAAAACTCGGATTAGTCCACCCGATTTACGATGAAAGTTAAGCGAAACGTCGACGTTTAAAAATGTACGCGATTTTTACGTACATCCCCCATTTTCAGCGAACCTGTACTGATTTCAACAAGCATCGGCGATTTTGAGGTCTTCGTTGATAATGTGTTCGATAACCCAGACAACCATCAATCGTTTGAGTCCATGGACGAGGTCATTCACATCGCTGTTTCCGGCGATGACTTCATCCAGACGAGCAATCAATTCCGCATGGCACCCTTTGTGATGCTCGATCTCCGGGTATCCAAGGCGCTCCATGTACTGCTCTTCATTGCGAAAATGAATGATGGTGTACTGGAGCAGCGCTTTCAAGGCACCACGGATCTTTTGGATATCCTCCCCAGTGTTGGAAAACTGGATGACCTTGTTAGCAAGCGATATCAATTCCTTGTGTTCGTTATCGGTCTGGAAATGGCCGATGCTGTATTCGTTTTTCCATACCAATTCACTCATTGCCTTCCCCCTATTTGCGGCAAATGTGCGCTGCGGTTTTTTTTCAATATCGGTATGCGATCGATCAACTTGAGCAAAAAAAGGAATTTGATTTGGTAGAGAAACATTATGTTACCACAAATCGTAACAACCATGAAACGTTTGGTTTCATGGTTGTTTTGTGCGATAATACATTGTCGTATGAGGCAATTGCGTCACTGTCTTTGGAATCCATCTCGCCTGAAAGCGCTAAAAACAACCGGACATCTATAAGGGGCTTTTCACCACATTGCACTTGGGCTTGAAATTGGTCCGTTAAACCTCTCCCACTATCGACTGATATAAATATTGTAAGATTGA
>JASFGJ010000327.1:0-5462 GCA_050123815.1 Desulfobacteraceae bacterium | reverse complement strand
AATGTCACACAAATAACCAAAATTGTGACCTATGTCATTGTATCTGTACTCCGGCTGCTGATATTGTTGACAAAAATGACGGATGAGCAGCTGGCACCAAATTTGCTTTTTCTTTTGGTTTATTGCCGTTTGGTCTGCTCTAAACGGAAGGCATCAGTGGGCAATGATGGGCATAATTTGGTTTTGGGCATGGCTCGACCTTGAACTTTCACCGATGATGATATATTCTTTGCGGATTAGCCCATTGAACAATTGATTTACTGAAATATTGGTCACACGGCCAATGGAGAGCTGAAATTTAAGGATACACACATGTTACAACCATACTTGCACCGGATTGTTCTCTTCCTTTTAATTGCGTTGATCTCAAATCCCCTTCCCGCCCTAAGCTCAGACCTTGAAAATGACCCCTCCGGCACACAATCAAACCGGTACGACCATCTCGCACCGGCATTCGATCATCTGCTGAACCTGACCCAAAAAAACAATCCGGCACCTTTCGATGCAAACCGAATCGAGCCCCTGTTCGATTTCATTGATACAAAAAAAGAGTTGGGCGATTCCATGAGTGTAGGGACACGCCAAGGATCATCTTCCGATTATTACGAGTTTACGATCGAGCGCTCATTGAAAGAGGTTCTCAACCTCGTATACAACCCGGAAATCCCGTCCTATTTCACAACGCCTTCATCGGTGCGGCGTTCCCATTGGATTAACGTCGACGGAAAAGAGCAGCCGTTTCCGAAACTTTCGGAAAGATTGGATCAATTGGTCGATCCTGTCATCATCAAAGGTTTGGAATTCAACGAAATCACCCCCGATTCCCAATCCGGGGCCTACTATTCCTACAACTTGGACCGGGTGTTGATCTTAATGCAGCACAACGGCAGCCGCGTGCTGATCTCCATATCCAATCAGCCGGAAAAATCCGAGGTGGGCAAAAAAGGCCTGGTCCTGGGTTCAGATGAGGATTGGAACTACCTGTATACGGGAGAAAAAGGCGTCATGATGCCCGGTTTGAGCTGGGCGGACTCTTACATGTACAACTCATCCTCCATCATGATTTATCGCGAAACAGCCGAACCCGCGCCCTCGGTTCAATGCTATGTGTTCAAGTGGCTGCGCGCCGGATGGGCCGGCATGAACCTGGCCCAGCCGCATCATATCCGCAAAGGAGTTGTTCGCTTTGTCAAATCCTTCAAAAAAGTGCTCGAAGCACCGGCACTGAACGAACTGCCCAAGGTATCGGCAATGCTGAACAAAATCGAAAACCTGCCTACCGAAGAACTCAGAGCGCAAAGCCGCAACTATTTTAAAGATTTAAAGGGGCAGTTTGAAAATAATAACAAGAGAAACCGAAAATGGTTTAAGAAACTGTTTTCGGATCAAGACTATATCAACTCCATGTCCCGCGATGAATTGGCGGCCATCGTCAGCATCGAATATCTCAAATATCTTCTCGGCAAGAACAGCCGCTTTGATATCACCCACTTTACTTCAGAGACTCAATCCACCAAACGCCCAGGATAGCGTTAAATCTTCAGCAGCACCTTTAATTGGCCGGGTTTGGCGGCTGTGCGGAAAGCCGTCACGCCCTCTTCAAGGGGATACTGCGCATCGATCAAAGGCAGCGGATCTATGCGCCGGGCGGCAAGCGCTTCAACGGCTTGATCCATCGGCCCGCACCTCGAACCGACCACAGATATCTCATCGACAACCAATTGGGATAAGGTTACCGGCACTTGCCCTTTAAAGGTAGACTTCAGGACCATCGTGCCACCGGGTTTGAGGGCTTTTTGCGCCAAAGCGAACCCTTGGGCCGATCCACTGGCCTCTATCACCAAATCGTATCGACCCGGCCGCACATCCTCCTCTGGCAACCACTCAATGCCGGCCGATTCCAATCGGCGACGCTGGGAGGCATACCGTGCCACGACACCGAGCCGATCGATGTTTGGCGACAGCGAACGGGCAATCAGTTGCCCCAACGTACCGGCACCTAAAATCAGTACATCGTGGGACGGCTCGATCCGGACCTGACTCTGGATCCGCAACGCCGCGGCAAGAGGCTCGGCAAACACAGCCGCTTTTTCGGAAACAGAATCGGGTACCGGCAACAGGTTTTGCAATGGCAGGCACAGATAGGGCGCCATAGCACCGGGCCAGGTTTGAATTCCCAGAACTGAACGCTCGGAGCAGTGCTCGGGCCGACCGGACCTGCACAGCGAACATTGGCCGCAGGAAATATTGATCATACCGACCACGCGCAGTCCGATCAGGTGCGGCGCACCCGGCGCCGCGGCAACGGTACCGACAAATTCATGGCCGGGGATGCCGGTATAGGGATAATACCCCCGCATTAAATGCCTATCCGTGGCACAAATCCCCGCCAGATGAACGCGAACCAAACCCTGGTCCGACTCCGGCCGGGGTACGGGCACGTCACTGCGCAGGCTGAGTCGCCCTTGCTCCAACCATAGCGCAGTCATGGTTTTTGGTACTATCGACAATGATACCTCCAGCTCGCGAATGGATTTTCTATTTGGTGGTCAATGGCATTTTAGAAATAGTGTTAAGTTTGATGAAACTTAACACTGTTTTTTTATTATTCCGTCGTGCCGACAATGGTTATTTCTATGCTTCGGCGACGCGAGCGATTATCATGGTTGATTGCCACCGCCTGCTGCCAGGTCCCCAGTTGAAGTCGTCCGCCTCGAATCGGCAGTGTCAGGGAGGGGCCCATGATTGCTGCCTGGACATGGCTGTGCCCATTGCCGTCATGCCATGCCAACTCGTGTGCATAGGTGATATCGGGTGGCGCAAACCGATTGACCGCCTGTTTTAGATCCTCCACAACACCCGGTTCATACTCGATGGTTGTCAAGGAGCCGGTGGACCCGACCATCGTGGCAGATACGGTGCCCAGGTTGATACCGGACGCTTCGACGCAACGGATCAAGCCGGGAGTGATATCGATGATATCCGGCCCGACGTCCAGTGAAACCTCCAGAGTATCGCAATACATTTGCAGTTCGGGCATGTCTACCTCCACGGTGTGTTTAGAAGTGGTTTCCAGAATTGGTTATTTCAATCCAATGTCCCAGTTCCATTTTCCAGGTCGACGTTTGAGTTTTACCGCAGATGGCACCGGCTCATCCAGGTGGACCATCATGCGAAAACCGACTCGCTTCAAATCTTCCTGTCGGCTGCGAAGATCGATGGGCCAGTTGGGATAGAGCCAATAAAGCTGCCCATATCGTCGTGCCCAACCTTGCTCCCCACGAGGGCTAGTAAAAGCGACATCGGTTTTCATATCCTCGGCAAGCACCCGCGAGACGCATAAGGGCCAATGCCCCGAAACGACAATTCCCAACGGCAACACACTTTTATTGGCCAAGGCCACCAGATCTTCCCGTCCCAGTTCGGGACTAACGATCACTCCCTGACCACCAAGGATCTTAAACGAGCGAATCGCCAGTGGATTGGACAGGTTGCAAAATGGGCCGGCCCAAATGCTCAGCCCTCCGGGCCGCCTGAACAAGGCGATTTGCCAAGGGGCATTAATGACAAAGCGCCGTGCCCCACTGCGGAGCAATTGGCTGACCTGCTGCTGCCACGCCTGCTCTTCATCCGGCCAGATGACCGGAGGCAGCCACCACCAAGCACGGGAAGTATCATCGCCGGACAAACGCACGGGCCGTTGAGGATTAATCCAGTAAGCGGCACTGGTTTTACGCATTCGTCGACCCGGTTTCCGTCTCACATGCATTAAATGCACATGCGGTTTTCCCGGGCTCCCGGGCGCCATTTTCAACGCAAACGCCGGTCCCGGATCCGCATCCGGTTTAAAAGTGCTGAGTTGTTCGGCCAGGGATTTGATCTTCTCACCCAGGGCTGCTTCTCTTCTGTCAATTAAAAATACGGGTGTCCCTTTGGCCGGTTTGCGTCCACCGGCCAGCTTCAACACCAGCCTTCCTTTTTTTGGAACGCTCTTGTTCAAATCAAAGGTTTGATGCCAAGAGTCATCCTCATATCCGATGCGCAACTTATCGTGAGGCAGCAAATCCAACCTCGGCTCGATATAAGGGCGTCTCTGATCGCCGCGAACCGCCCCCACCATCAGACCCGAGCCGGATGGTGTTTTGAGATCAATTGGATTTTGGGGTCGCTGAGGCAGAAAATTATAGTGTGTACCCGGCCGTCCAAGGGCCTGCGCCAGCAACCCCAGGGCGGCTTTCTTCATTTGCGGATCATGCCCTTCGTCGCGCAGCATTTGATAAGCCACTGTCGTATAATAAACATAATGCGGACCTTTTTTGCGCCCTTCAATTTTCCAGGCCCGTACCTGTGGCACCTCGGCCAACACTTTTGCCAGCACATCCAAGCTAAGATCCTGGCAGGTGAAATAGCGTTGGGATTTTGTCCCCAGTTTATAACGGCGGCGGCATGGTTGTACGCATCGTCCCCGCAACCCACTTTTGCCTCCCAGGTAACTGCTCCAATAGCAGCGGCCCGAAACGCCATAGCACAAAGCGCCGTGGACAAAAACCTCCAAGCCCAGATCGTGAGGACACGCGGCGGCCATCAGTTTAATCTCGTCCACATTCAGCTCCCTGGGTAGCACCACGCGCTGAACCCCGAATGTTTTTGGCAGCCGCGGCAGGATCCGGCTGATGCTGACATTGGCCAGTGTCGAGAGATGGATTTCGCCTTTATAGCCTGCCTGCCTGGCAATCGCTGCAACAGCCAGGTCCTGAATTATCAGTGCATCAGGTCTGACCTGTCGATTCACCTGGGCCAGTTGCTGACCGATCGGCGCCAGATCAGCCGGTTTGAGTAACGTATTCACAGCAAGATAGAGTTTGGTTCCCTCCCGCCGGGCCAACTCCGAAAGGGAGGCCATTTCAGCCAACGTAAAATTTTTTGCCGCCATTCGGGCCGAGAAGGCTTTTAATCCGCAGTAGATTGCATCCGCACCAGCAGCCACGGCCGCCAGAAAAGCGTCCTTGTTACCGGCAGGGGCCAGAATTTCCGGTTTCGGACCTGCAAAACTGCCTGCTTTTCGTCGAACGATTTGGTTCATGGTGTCTCACTATATCTAAACCGGCGCAGCCGGGTTAAAGATTCAGATTAAAAATTTGTTTTATCCTTGCCGCAATCAGGCGTCAAGCTTAGGCTCGCGCAAAAATAAATTCCCCTAAATTACATTGACTTTTTCCTAAAAGTGTTGTTGTGTGATCCCGATTTTAATCTATTTTGAAGATGCACCGTATTCTGTAGAATCCCGCCTTTAGGGTAATGTATTGCGCTAGCTATGGGGGCTTGCGCCCCTGCTGACATCCTTGTTCCTAGCGGGCAAAGACCATTTTACATTATCGTTTTTATGATTTTCCACCGCCGCCCTGCTCAATAGGTTGGCTGAGTCGGAGTTTTCACTTCTTTGCAATATGAATAATCGAAAA
>JASFGJ010000326.1:0-5470 GCA_050123815.1 Desulfobacteraceae bacterium | reverse complement strand
CCATGAAAAAACAAATTTCAAGTTCAACTGGGGCGCAAAATCAAAAAGCGACTGCAACCAGATCATTGCCAATGCACGTCGTCAAGGACGTTTGGCATTGCTTGAACATGAGGGCAAACAGCTGCTTGCATGCCATGGCGGTCCGACTACGCCGGACATACTGGCCACATCGGCCGATGAAGCCGTCCAGGCAGCCGAAACGCACAAGGGGCCGGTGGCCTTGAAAATAGTCAGTGCGGATATATTGCACAAAAGCGATGCAGGCGGTGTAACGCTGAACCTAAAAGGCAAGCGCCTGATTCGCCAGGCCTACAGCCAGATCATCAAATCAGCGCACGACTACAATCCGGATGCGGTCATTGAAGGAGTCCTGGTCAGCCCGATGGTCCGGCCTGGCGTTGAAGTCATCGTCGGCACGAAAATGGACGATCAGTTCGGCCCGATCATCATGTACGGTCTTGGTGGCATAATGGTTGAAATTTTGAAAGATATATCCTTCAGAGTGCTTCCGATCTCCAGGCGTTCCGCAAAAAACATGATTCTCGAAACCAAATCGGCTCCCATTCTAAACGGAGTGCGCGGCAATTCGCCATGTGACAAAAAAGCCCTTGTCAATCTATTGCTGATGGTATCGGAATTGGTTGAGGCCTACCCCGACATCGAAGAGATGGATCTGAATCCGGTTATTGTGCATGAAGAAGGTCTGTCGATCGTGGATGCGCGCATCATTTTAAAGCAAAATTGATCGATGCCTTGTATACCGTTCCGCAGCCGTGCAGCGAGTAGCCTGTTACCTCAGCAGGGACAAACAGGGATCGGCCCTTATTAAGTGGCACCACCGTATGCTTAAACCGGCACTGCAGGCCCTTGGCAGACTCGGTACAAAGCAGTATTTCCGGTACGGGAGATCGATTATCGCAAACACAGGGTTTGGATGGCTGCACCGCAATCACCGAAAGGCGAAAATCATCAACCGGACTCGTATAGTAACTTTCGAAGGTGTCCATCGCCTGCGGCTCGAGGATATTCAAGCGCATCGCGGAAAAATCCAGAATGTTCAACAATTCAGGCACATCAATATGCTTGGGCGTCAATCCGCCCCGAAGGACATTGTCTGAATTGGCCATGATTTCCACGCCGACGCCATCCAGATAAGCATGCAATTGACCGGCATTCAGAAATAGGGCTTGACCCGGTTTCAATTCAACCAGATTGAGCAGCAACGGGGAGAGGACGCCGATATCGCCTGGATACTGTTGCTGCAGGCGAAGCATCCAGGAAAAGAGAGCCGCTTTCCCGTCAAGGGCGCGTATCCGTTCGACAGTTTGTGAGACCAAATCAACGCGTGCATCCTTCGGCAGCATCATAATATTCTCGAAAAATGCTTTAATTCCTTGGTCTTGAAGTAATTTGAGTGCCGGTTGATGTGCCTCGGGCCAAACGGATTCCATCAGGCTCAGCATCTCGTCTTTGGTGCGAAAACCACAAAGCCCCCAGAAAGGTGTCAAGGCGCAAATACACTCCGGTTTATGCCTCTCATCCTTATAGTTCCGATGATTTGCATTCAATTCAACCTTTTGGTTATTTTCCAACGCAAAGCCTCTTTTGGCCTGGACTGCGTTTGGATGGGCTTGAATGGAAAGTGGCAGCGAAACGGCCAGGATCTTCAATAAAAACGGAAGTTCGTTTCCGAAGCGATCCATTGCGGCGTGACCTAGGAATTGTTCGGGATGGCGCCCAATCACTTGATCCAACCGGTGCCATGCACCTTGATATCGGATGCTTGACGAAGCTTTGGGATGAGCTCCCATCCAGATTTCGGCCTGAGGCTGGTCGGATGGTTCATTGCTACCCATCAACCCTGCAATAGCGGTGAATGAACCCCACGCATAATTCTGAATCGGATTGCGCATCTCATAGATGTGCAGATTCTCTTTCATACCGCCATCGGTTTTCACCATTGACATTGGATATGCCTCGCTCATTTGTCAATTGGTACGGAAATGGTTTACTCTTTTATATCCCGCATGTTATATACCATGCGCGGTTTAAGTGGAATTGTCAAACCCTACGGTACGGAACTCGAATGACCTTGCAGGTCAATGAACTATTTCACAGCATTCAAGGTGAGTCCATATGGGCAGGCCTGCCGTGCAGTTTTGTGCGCTTGACCGGATGCAATCTTCGCTGTCGCTATTGCGACACAACCTATGCCTATGATTCAGGCGAACCGATGCAGATCCAGCAGATCGTTCAAGCACTAGCCGAGTTTGATTGCCGGCGCGTCACCATTACCGGAGGTGAGCCGCTGATCCAATATCGGACACCGGAATTAATTCAGCGCTTGTTGGCGCGGGAGTACCGTGTCAGTCTGGAAACCAACGGGAGTCAGGATATACAGCTTCTCGACAATGGTTGTATGATCGTGATGGATCTTAAGTGCCCCTCCTCCGGTATGCGGCAGCAAAACCGGATAGAGAATCTTCGCTACTTGAAGCATTCGGACCAGCTGAAATTTGTGATTGCCGATCGCGAAGATTATCTGTTTGCGCGCAAGATCGTGAAACTGGAGGCCAATCATCTGCCCGGTGACAATATTTTATTTTCACCAGCGTTCGGCACGATGCCGCCGCAACGGCTGGCTGGCTGGATTCTCGATGACGGCATTGAGGCGCGTTTGCAGATTCAACTGCACCGTATTTTATGGCCGGATCGGGACAAAGGAGTTTAAGGCATTCTCCGGTTTTCCACAAAGCGATTGACTGTTTATCATTTTTTGCAACATACTTTGAATGAGCGTTAATATGAATAAAAAGGCCGTTGTCCTGACCAGTGGCGGGTTGGATTCAACAACCGTTCTGGCGTTGGCGCAAGATCAGGGATATGCCATCTATTGCCTCAGTTTTGATTATGGTCAACGTCATCGTTTCGAAATCGAAGCGGCTCGAAATGTGGCGCGTTTTTTTGATGCAGAACAACACCTGATAATGCCGATCGACTTGAAGGCCATCGGCGGTTCTGCCTTGACGGCAGATATCGCGGTACCAAAACACAGGAATGACGCCCAGATGGCAGCGTCTATTCCGGTGACCTATGTTCCGGCACGCAATACGATTTTTTTATCGTTCGCCCTTGCCTGGGCGGAAACCTTGCCGGCCGTAGACATTTTTATCGGGGTCAATGCCTTGGATTACAGCGGCTATCCGGACTGTCGACCCGAGTATATCGCTGCGTTCCAAACAATGGCCAACCTGGCCACCAAGGCAGCGGTTGAAGACAAACGCAAAATCCAGATACATGCGCCGCTGATTCACATGACCAAAGCGCAGATTATCCAAACCGGGGATGCACTTGGCGTCGATTACAGTTTGACACACAGCTGTTATGATCCGTCACCCGCAGGTGAGGCTTGCGGGCATTGCGACAGTTGTGTGTTGCGCAGAAAAGGCTTCCATACGGCAGGTATTGCCGATCCTACCCGCTACTGTTCCGGAAGCACGAACTCTTGACGGAAATGGCATTCAATTCGAAACCAGCGAGACGACCACATTATGAAGATCGTGTTAATTCATTATCATTTGAAAACCGGCGGTGTTACCACTGTTATTCAACGTCAGGCAACTGCGCTGCAGACCGCAGGATGGGAAGTCATGATTTTGACCGGGGAGGCTCCTCCCGACGATTTTCCCTTCAGCGTCAGTTTTATTCCCGGATTGGGTTATGAGCATCTGCTTGAAGGCGATCACTCGGCAGAGAATGTGTATCGATCTATCCTGAGCACCATCCAACGGCGTTGGCCCAGCGGACCGGATGTTGTTCACATCCACAACCCGACCCTTGCCAAGAATAAGATATTACAAACGATTTTAAAAAAACTTCAATCTGCAGGCATGACCCTGTTGTGTCAGATACACGATTTTGCCGAAGATGGAAGGCCGGATGCTTATTTCGATGAATCGTATGTAAGCGATTGTCATTATGCCGTCGTTAATCAGCGCGATTATCGATTGATGCTTGACGCCGGCCTGGATCCAAAGGGTTGCCACATGTTGCCCAATCCGGTATCGACCTCCGATGTCCAATCCCCGGCTGCGCATGATGAACAAGGTTCCATACTATATCCCATACGGGCCATTCGCCGCAAAAACATCGGAGAAGCAATCCTGCTGTCATTGTATGTGACGCCACCCGGATTGATTCAAATCACCTTACCGCCAAACAGTCCCGGCGATATCGGCCCCTACAATCATTGGCGCGACTTTGTGCAGCGCCATAGACTCTCCGTACAGTTCGAGTCAGGGCTGAAACAGGATTTCGGCACGCTGATGCAGAGGTGTCGATATGTCCTTACCACGAGCATTACAGAGGGATTCGGATTCGCATTTCTTGAATCGTGGTGCATGGGAAAGGCGTTATGGGGCCGCCTGCTGCCGGATATATGTGGAAGTTATATTGACGCGGGAATCCGCCTGGATCATCTTTACGCTCATCTGGTCGTTCCTATTCATTGGCTGGATGGTGATGCATTGCGCAAACAATGGAAGGCAGCGATGCATAGCGCATCGGAGCGTTACAATTTCGCGCTGTCGAAACAACAGATCGACGACGCCTGGCGCGTTGTTGTAAGTGGCGATTTTATCGACTTCGGCCTGCTGAGTGAACCGTTCCAGAGACAAATCATTGAGAAGGTGATGGCAGAGAATGCGGCCCATCAACAGCTCATCGGTCTCAATCCGTTCCTTTCCAGGCCCGGGCCTCCCGAAATCAGCGGTGAATTGATCGAACAAAACGGCGCATCAGTGGTTCAGCACTACAGCACCGAGAACTATACGATCCGGCTGATGCACACCTACACCCATGTTGCAAACACGCAAATTCGTCAAACCATTGACAAGAACACTCTACTTTCGGCGTTTTTATCCCCATATAATTTCAGCCTGTTAAAGTGGGGTACCCCGGATGAATAGAGAGCTGGCAGCGCCATACCTTCATCCGCTGAAACCGATCCCAACCGATATGCGTCCGAAAGGACGCTTGAAACCACCAATCAAATGCCTCTTGTGTGATATTTACGGTACATTGTTCATTAGCGCCAGTGGTGATATTGGCAGTGCCGGTCCCCTGGGCCGGAGATCAATGCAACTCGATCGGTTGCTGTCGCGCTATGGCCACTCCACATCGGCTGAAAAAGTTCTGAAACGATTGCATCGCACCATCAAAGACGTTCATGCCGCATCTCGAGACCAGGGCGTCGACTACCCGGAGGTCGTAATTGAATCCGTCTGGGAAAAGGTACTCGCTTTTGACGATCCTCAAAGCCTTCGGAATTTCGCAGTGGAATTTGAGATGATCATGAATCCGGTCTGGCCCATGCCGGGTCTTGAAAAGCTGTTGGCGCATTGTCGCAGATACGGCATCGCTTTGGGGATCATCTCCAACGCCCAGTTTTTCACTCCCTATCTGTTCGAGT
>JASFGJ010000325.1:0-5470 GCA_050123815.1 Desulfobacteraceae bacterium | reverse complement strand
GACGAGGAAAATGGGCGCCAGCAGCGCACCGGCCGCACCGGCCAGAGCGGTTCCGATGCCGAAGGCCAGCATGTCGTACTTGAGCACATCGACGCCGGCGGTCTGGATGCCGCTGCGGTTCTGAGCCACCCCCTGAAAGGCTTTGCCGGCCCAGGATTTTTTGATGAAGTAGTAAAAACCGGCCAAAAGGATCAAAGCGCCCACCAGGGCCACCAGGCGGTTGCCGGAAAGGGGCAGGGTGAACATCTGGGTTGGCTCGGCGTAATCGGGCGGGGTGTAGATGTAGGGACCGCCGATAACCACCGCCAGGTTGCGCAGGAAGATGGCCAGCGATATGGTCACGATGGTGGCATACTCCATCTTGGCCTCGATAATGCCCACAAACATCGGTTTGATGAGAACCCGTTGAACGACGGCGCCCAGGAAGAAAACGACAACGGCGGACAGCACGACGCCGACAAACCAGAGACGGCTGCCCAAAAAGGTGGTCAACAGAAGATATTGCACAAAGGCGCCGATCATGAAGAACTCACCCATGGACCAGTTGATGACCTTCATGATTCCGTAGATGAAATTGATACCCATGGACATCAGGCAATACAGCACGCCCATGATAATGCCCGTCAGTATGAATTGGCTGAGAAGATGGGGATCGATGGTTCGGCCCTCCCTGGTTGATGTCAGGTGCTGCCCCCGAACGCCGGATTATCGCGTCCGGGGGCGGCGTTGACAAGGTTAGGGTGTTAAACGATTCGCCGGATACGGAAGCGATCAGGGTTCGGCGATTTTCCCGGTGCCGCCGAGTTTGGGCGGATAGACCAGCAGCGATTCGGAAAAGGGCTGGCTGACTTCGGTTTGCTGCAACACCAGGTGAGGCGCCGACACATTGTGCCATTTCAATCCCTTGGGTTCTTTGAACAGCACCTCGCCGTTCCAGTCTTTATACGGATGGCCGACCAGGGCTTTGGCCAGATCTTTGGGATCGTCGGATTGGGCCCGGTTCATCGCCTGGGCGATGACCACCATTTCACCGAAAACGTTCAAGGCAAAAAAGGTGGGGTCTTCGCCGTATTTTTTCTTGTAGCGCGGGGCGGCCCAGTCGCCGATGTCGGTCATCAGCATGCCCGGTTTATAATAGGAGGTGTACATGATGTATTTGCCCTTCTTGCCCACGGCATCCCAGTATTCCGGCCGGATGGGCCAGGCAAAGGAGGCCAGCATCTTGGCCTTGGGGAACAGACCGATGTCGTAGGCCTGCTTTACCATCAGATAGGCCGGCGCCCCGACGCCCAGGTTGATGATCAAGTCGGGTTTCCAGGCCTTGGTTTCGAGCAGCAGGGGGGTAAAGTCTGCAATGGTGCGCGGGAATATTACCGATTTGGTCTCCATTCCCTCGGCAGTGGCAATCTTGACGACCCAATCACTGAAACCGGTGCCGTAATCGGTGTCCTCGGCCACGATGGCGATGCGCTTCCAGTTCATGGATTTGGCAAAAGCCACCCAGAACTTGGCACGGTCCGGTGTAAGGGACATGATGCTGAAGATGTATGGATTCATCGATTCGGTAATCTTTGGAGAAGAGGCGCCGGAGGAAAAGAGCGGTACTTCCAGGTCCCGGGCCACCTTGTTGACGGCGATGCATACGGAGCTGTGATACTGGCCGACAACGGCCACGACACCGTCCTTTTGAACGAGTTTACGAAAACCGGCGATGCCTTCGGCAGGGGTGCCGGCATCGTCTTCGACGGCCAGTTCCACTTTACGGCCGCCCAGCACGCCACCCATCTCCTCGTTGATATACTGGATCGCCAGTTCGGCACCCCACTGCATGCGCTTGCCGGCGGCCGGATCACCGGGCGGAGAAAAGGGTGACAACAAGCCGATTTTAACCGGTTTGGCAACGGCGGTCGAAGCCATCAACGGAAGCGCCAGCACAGCAACGGTCAAGCAGAGAACCAGCACTTTGCAACGTGAAAGGGATAAGATTTGCATAACGACACTCCTCCTTTGTTTGGATGGTGGCAAGGCAAAAACCGTAATTGGTTCGTTGAGCCCGAAAATAACGCTCCTCCGGCAACGAAGTGCCTTCAGAGGCAATTAATTTATAGCCTGATCGATTTCTTTGAGAGATACGGGCTTTTATAAATCGGATTCAGCATGTGAATGAGCAAGAAGGGTGCCAGGCGCGCCGTCGGATCGGCAAACGCTGCCTCTGTAGAGGCTAACGTGTTGGTTTCAGAGCTTTTTATGTGGGAAATCGAACACAGAACAGCAGACCAGGCAAAAATGCAACATGTCAATATATTAGACATATCTCGGTCTTAGATCAGGATAACTTATTAAACAGTAAAGCAAATTAGTATATGTCTAAAATTTTTACATATAAAAATTTTAGACACTCGGCCGCTGAATCGATAGCCGGTAACGTTTGAGCTTGTTGTACAACGTTGCCCGGGAAATGCCCAGAACACGCGCCGCTTCGGCCAGGTTGTTGCCCACCTCCTGAATGGTCCGGGCAATGGTTTCCCGCTCCACTTTTTGCAGCCGGGCTCCCGGCTGGCGGCTTGCTTTTGGCAGCGGGTCGCTTTCATTCCGAGTAAAATGCTCCAGTTGGATGGCCGTTCCATCCACAAGGTTGGTCGCCCGTTCGATGGCATTCTCAAGCTCCCTGACATTTCCCGGCCAGTGGTGCTGCAGCAGGTAGGTTTCCACATCCGGGCCGAATTGAAGATTCCGACGCCGGTAAAGCCGGCTGTAGCGTCCCAAAAAATGGCGGCCCAGATGAAGGATATCATCTCCCCGTTCGCGCAGCGGCGGTATGCGAATGGGAAAGACGTTGAGCCGGTAAAACAGATCCTCGCGAAAGCTGCCGTTGGCGACGGCACGATCCAGATCGATATGCGTGGCGGCAATGATGCGCACGTCGACAACCATGGATTTATGTTCTCCCACCCGATTGATCTCCCCGGTTTGCAGCACCCGCAGCAGTTTCACCTGCATGTCGGAGGGCATATCGCCGATTTCGTCCAGAAATACCGTTCCGCCGTTGGCCAGTTCGAACTTGCCGGGCCGCCCGCCTTTCCGGGCGCCGGTGAAGGCCCCGCCGGCATAGCCGAACAGTTCGCTCTCCAGCAGTTCCCGGGGAATGGCCCCGCAGTTGATGGCGATGAAGGGTCTTCCCCGACGGTCGCTGTGATTGTGGATCGCCTGGGAAAACAGTTCTTTGCCGGTTCCGGTTTCCCCTTTGATCAAGACGGTCGATTTGTTGACCGCCGCCAGCATGGCGAGCTTTTTGGTTTCTTCCAGGGCCGGACTTAATCCGATGATATCTTCGAAAGTGAAGCGCGCCTGCAGCCCGGCCATTTCATGCACCAGCTTCCGGATTCGATTGATTTCGTTGATGATGATGACGACGCCCTGGCTCTGCCCCTTATTATCGGTAATCGGTTTGGCCGTGCTGAGCAGTTGAATGTCCCGTTTGACCCCCCGAATGAACACTTCCCGGTCCAGATCCTGCGTGCCATTGCGCAAAATGGACTTGAAATCGATCTGATCGCCGAAAAGCGATGCCAGGGAACGGCCAACGACCTGCGATTCTCCGTCAAGGATCATCTGGGCTTTCTGATTGGCCTGGGTGATCCGGCCGGAGCGGTCGATGGCCAGCACACCGCTGTCGATGGAATCGATAATGGCGTTGGTGTAGTTATGGCGGATCTGCAATTCATCGGAGGTTTTGATCACCCGGAGCTGGTTTTCGATGGCTTTGGCTGCCGTGATCACCATCCCCAGGGTATGGGGATGGACGCTGCTGGCATGTCCGGACATGGCAATGACGCCGATAAATTCAGCATCGGGTCCCAGCACCGGGCAGGCCGAACAGGTGAATCCGTGCCCCCGTTGGCAGAAATGTTCCTCTTCGTTGATCTGGACGGGAATGCGCCGGGCCAAACTGAGGCTCACCACACTGGTGCCCACATCCCGTTCGGTCCAACGGTAGCCGGGCATGCAGTTGCCTGTGGCCAGATGCTCCAGCGTGGCCGCGTCGCCGATGGAATGCAAAATATAACCATCTTTGTCCGCCAGGGTGACGGCGAAGCCGGCACCCGCCACGAACTGGTAAAGCTCCTGAATTTGCTGGGTCGCAACTTTCAGGAAGCGATGATTGTGATCAAGCCGTGCCTTGAGTTCCTCAGAGGTGAGGCGCACCTGATCGGGATTGCGACGATCCATCGGATCGATGCCGTAGCGTCGGCAGCGTTCGTGGGAAGCGGTAATTTCGTGTCGCAGCGTTTCCGGATCGGGAATAGTGTAAGCGCTCATAATGTTGCATCTTTTGATTTTATCTTTTGATGGTTTGGTTTTTCTATCTTTAACCCTAACTCGCACAGAATTCAACTTCGCGGTGATCCGGAAAGCTCAAATTCATCATCAGCCAAAACAAAAACATGGTTCCAGAAAGATGTCAGCCGTAAATACAATACGTATTGGGCCCAATAATCGATGGGTGACAGTTGCCAATATCTATTATCGGAGGTAAGTACCGTTTCAATGGTGAGGATATGCCCATCATTGATTTGGGTATGGGCCCTTGTTGGCAAAAGACGAGATCGGTATGGGATCACTACGAACAGATGTGGTAATCATCGGTGCCGGAATCATCGGCAGTTCCATTGCCTATCATTTGGCAAAGCATAAGCTGCGCGTCATTGTGCTGGAACGCGGGGATATCGCCTCCGGCAGCTCCGGCGCATGCGACGGCCTGGTCTTTCTGCAATCCAAAAAACCCGGAATCCATCTCGAACTGGCCTTAGAGAGCCGTCGCCGGTTCGATGCGTTGGCAAAACAACTGCCGGTGCCCATTGAATACAAGGCCACCGGCGGCATGGTGATGGCCGAGACCGAAGCCGAGATGGCGGCCATGGAGCAATTCGTAAAAGCGCAACAGGAGAACGGATTGGATGTGACCCTGCTCGATGGTGCGGGGGCCCGCCGGCTGGAGCCCTACCTCTCCGAACAGATTTCAGGGGCGACGTTCTCGCCGCTGGACGGGCAGGTCAATCCCATTGCCTTGACGCTGGGATTTGCCTTGGGAGCCAGATCGCTTGGTGCCCGCATCATCACCGGGACGTCGGTCACGGGCATCGACTTGGCCGCGGGCAGGGTGTCGGCAGTGGAAACGGACACAGGACGTATCGCTGCCCACATCGTTGTCAACGCGACCGGCGCCCATGCTTCCGACATTGGACAGATGGTGGGCCTTACGATCCCCATTAAACCCAGGCGGGGCCAGATCATCGTCACGGAGCACTGCCCGCGCATGATTCGGACCTGTATGATATCGGCAAAGTACATTGCCGCCAAGTACAATCCTAAGATCGCCCAAGGAAAGGGAGAGGGGATCTCCATTGAGCAAACGCAGAACGGCAATTTTCTGTTGGGATCCACCCGGGAATTTGTCGGCTACGACAAA
>JASFGJ010000324.1:0-5478 GCA_050123815.1 Desulfobacteraceae bacterium | reverse complement strand
CAGTACATCAGGTTCGTCGCCGATCAGAGAGACAACGCTGGAGGGTTCTCCCGGGACCGGTCCGCCGTCGATCACCAGGTCGATCCGCTTTCCGAAATAGTCGTCTATCAGCCAGGGTTCGCTGAACAGTTCACCCTCCGGGGTGGCGGCGCTGGTGGAGATGACCGGATTGCCCAGGGTATTGATCAAGCTTTGGCAAATGGGATGAGCGGGCACGCGGATGCCGGCGGTCTTGCGTTTGGTCAGCATCATTTTGGGGACCTGGTTGGAACCTGCCAGTATAAACGTGTATGGACCGGGCAGCAGGCGGCGCATGGTTTTGTAGGCATAGTTGGAGACTTTGGCGTACTGGCTGATGTTTTTTAGGTCGGAGCAGATGAAGCTGAAGGGCTTGTGCTTCGGCCATTGCTTGATCTGATAGACCCGCTCGATGGCTTTCTTGTTGGTAATATCGCAGCCGATGCCGTAGATCGTATCCGTAGGATAGGCGATGACGCCGCCCTGCCGGAGCAGGTCGACAACGCGATCGATTTTTCGCTGTTCCGGGTTTATTGGATTGATTTCCAGCAGCACGGCTTTCTCCAAGGTAATGTTTTTAGACGGCGTTATCGGTTGTCACGGTATGAGACAATACAGCTTCCTCCTTCCAGTCTTGCCAAAACATTATCTTAAAGTCTATGGGTTGTGCAAACGGTAAACGCCTGTATTAACGGCCTTCATGCACGAGAAGAGCATTAATATTATCCGTCTGCCGCTATGTCAAGAATTCTTATTGTTAGACAAGATATAGTAGGGGGTTGATCGTTCAACACCATATGTGGTAATATTCGCCATTTATATTGAACGAGGTCAATTTTTGCTTAAATTATATGCCGTTACGATTTTAGAGCCATCTGGAGGTGCAAATGAACAAAATTCCACCTGAAGAAAGCTATTCATTCGATGATGTATTGTTGCTTCCCAATTACTCGGACATCCTGCCCAAGGATGTGAATACCGGAACTCAGCTCACCAAGAATTTGAAGGTCAACATCCCCATTGTGAGCGCAGCCATGGATACGGTAACTGAGTGCCAGGCCGCTATCAGCATGGCCCGTGAGGGCGGCATCGGATTTATCCACCGTAACATGAGTATTGAATCGCAAGCCATGGAAGTGGATAAGGTAAAAAAGTCCGAGAGCGGCATGATCGTCGATCCGGTGACCATCCATCCCGATCAGCAAGTGCAGGAAGTGCTCCAGCTGATGGCCAAGTATCGGATATCCGGCGTGCCGGTCACAAAGGGCGAGCAATTGGTGGGCATTGTCACCAACCGCGACCTGCGCTTTGAAACGGACATGGAGAAAAAAGTATCCGATGTCATGACCAAGGAGAATTTGGTGGTGGTCAACGAAGGCATCAGCCTGGAGGAGTCCAAGAAACTGCTCCACAAACACCGCATTGAGAAATTGCTGGTTGTCGATGGAAAAAGGCAGCTCAAAGGCATGATCACCATTAAAGATATTGAAAAAATTAAAAAATATCCAGATGCCTGTAAAGATCAAATGGGACGATTGCGCGTGGGGGCGGCCATCGGTGTGGGCACGGATCGGGTGGAACGGGCGCAGGCGCTGCTGGATGCCGGCGTGGATGTTATCTGTATCGATACATCGCACGGCCACACCCTTAATGTGATCGATACGGTCAAAGAGCTTAAGAGCACCTTTAGCTCGATTGAGCTGGTTGCCGGCAATGTGGCAACGGCCAAGGCGGCTGAAGATTTGGTCAAGGCCGGTGTGGATGCCGTCAAAGTGGGCATCGGCCCCGGATCGATCTGCACCACTCGGATTGTGGCGGGGATTGGCGTTCCCCAGGTAACGGCCATTATGAACAGCAAATCAGTTGCCAACAAGACCGGCGTACCGCTGATTGCCGACGGCGGGATCAAGTTTTCCGGTGACGTAACCAAGGCTTTGGCTGCAGGCGCGCACACCGTCATGATCGGCAGCCTGTTTGCCGGTACGGACGAAAGTCCGGGCGAAACCATACTGTTCCAAGGGCGCAGTTACAAGGTCTATCGGGGAATGGGATCCATCGAGGCCATGAAAAAAGGCAGCAAAGACCGATATTATCAAACCGAACAGGAAGAGGACGACAAACTTGTGCCGGAAGGCATTGTCGGCCGCGTTCCGTATCGAGGCTCCTTGAGAGCCAATGTCCATCAATTGATTGGCGGGCTGAAGGCCGGGATGGGATATGTCGGTTGCCGGACGATTGAAGAGCTGCGGGAAAAGGCGCGCTTTATCAAGATCTCGGCGGCCGGTCTGCGTGAAAGCCATGTGCATGATGTCATTATCACTAAAGAAGCACCTAACTATAGGGTAGAAAATTGAGCGCGGCTGCGCCACTAGTTTAAAGTATTACGCGGCTTCGCCGCGAGTTTAAACTTAACACTTTAAACTTTAAACTGTTTGCAGTGTTGGCGAAACGGGCCAAGCATAGCGTTATCCTCTTTTTTTCTTCGATAGACAAAGGACGACACATTTTTTCTTCGAAATCCCAAAGGACCGCGAATTCATGACCCCCGACTTTGTTCATTTGCATGTCCATACCATGTACAGTCTTTTGGACGGTGCTATCCGTTTGGATGCGTTGTTCGAACGTGCCAAGCAGTTTGATATGCACACCGTGTCCATCACGGACCACGGGACCATGTTCAATGTGCTGGAGTTTTACCAGAAGGCCGTCAAAGCCGGCATCAAACCGATTATCGGCTGCGAGTGCTACGTGGCGCCGCGTACGTTGGCGGATAAAACCCCGCTGGACGCCAAGGGGGTCAGCCACCTGGTCCTGCTGGCCGAAAACCGCGTGGGATACCGCAACCTGTGCCAATTGGCAACCGTGGCCCAGACCCGGGGATTTTACTATCGGCCGCGCATCGACAAGGAGATTCTGGCACAGTACCATGAGGGGCTGATCGGTTTGTCCGCATGTCTGCATGGGGAAATCCCGCAATTGGTCAAGCAGAACCAGATGGCAAAGGCTGAAGAGGCGGCGCTGTTTTACCAGCAACTGTTCGGTGAGGATAACTTTTTTCTGGAGATCCAGAATAACGGCATTCCCGTGCAGGAGACGGTCAATGCCGCTTTGCAGGAGATGAGCGCCAAGCTGTCCATACCGCTGGTGGCATCCAATGACTGTCACTATCTGGATAAAGAAGATGTTCGGGCGCACGATGTGCTGTTGTGCGTGCAGACCGGCAAAACCGTAAACGACACCGATCGCTTTCGTTTTCGCACGGATCAGCTCTACTTTAAATCCAAATCCGAAATGGCGGATTACTTCAAAGATTACGCCGGTGCCATCGACAACTCGGTTTCCATTGCCAAACGCTGTGATGTCGCCTTCGATTTCGATACCTATCACTTTCCCAAATTCAAGGATGACTCGGATCTGAGTGCCGAAGCGCTTTTCGTTCGGAAAACCCGGGAAGGGTTCGAGCGGGTGTGGAAGCTGATCAAAACCAAGCGACCCGACGCCGACGAAGCGGCTTATCGCGAGCGGCTCGATTACGAGATCGGCGTTATCAATCAAATGGAGTTTCCCGGCTATTTTTTAATCGTGTCGGACTTTATCAACTATGCCAAATCCAACGGTATCCCCGTTGGACCCGGACGGGGGTCCGCCGCCGGCAGCCTTGTGGCGTATGCATTGGGGATTACCGACCTCGATCCCATCGAACATGGCTTGATATTCGAGCGGTTCTTGAATCCGGACCGGATCAGTATGCCGGATATCGACGTTGATTTTTGCATCAACGGCCGGGACAAGGTGATCGAATATGTCGCCGAGCGTTATGGCGGCGGTGATTATGTCGCCCAGATCATTACGTTTGGAAAATTGAAAACGCGTGCGGTCATCCGCGATGTTGGCCGCGCCCTGGATATACCGCTGGCAGAAGTGGACGCCATCGCAAAAATGGTGCCCGATGTTCTGAACATCACGTTGTCCCAGGCGCTGGAACAAGAGCCCAAGCTGAGGGAGATGGTGGACAGCCGGCCGGATATCGCTGAATTGATCGCCATCTGCAAAACCTTGGAAGGGCTTCCCCGCCATGCCTCGACCCATGCCGCCGGCGTGGTCATCGGCGATAAACCCCTGGTGGAGTATTTGCCGCTGTACCGCGGTAAAAAAGACGAGGTCGTGACCCAGCTGGACATGAAACTGGTGGAGAACATCGGCCTGGTCAAATTTGACTTTCTGGGGCTGCGCAACCTGACGGTCATCGACAACACGCTCAAACTCATCGCCGCACAAGGCAAAACAGTTCCCGATCTGGCCCAACTCGACTTTGGCGATCCCGATACCTACAAGCTGCTGGCATCCGGTGATACCACAGGGGTGTTCCAGCTGGAAAGCTCCGGCATGAAAGATCTGCTGGTGCGGCTCAGGCCGGAAAATTTCGATGAAGTCACCGCTCTGGTGGCCCTCTATCGGCCGGGGCCGCTCGACAGCGGCATGGTGGACGATTTTGTGGAGCGCAAGCATGGGCGCAAAGAGGTGGCCTATCTGGTCCCCGAACTGGAGCCCATTGTAAAGGACACGTACGGCGTCATCGTGTACCAGGAGCAGGTCATGAAGATCGCCGGGGCCTTGGCCAGCTATACCATGGGTGAAGCGGACGGTCTGCGCAAAGCCATGGGTAAAAAGATCGCCGCCATGATGGCCGAGCATCGCGAACGCTTTGTCAAAGGCGCCGTCAGAAACGGTATCGACGAAGATAAAGCCAAGGCGCTGTTCGATCTCATGGAGAAGTTCGGCGGATATGGATTCAACAAGTCCCACAGCGCCGCCTATGCCCTGATCGCCTTTCAGACGGCTTTTTTGAAGGCACACTACCCAGTGGAGTTCATCGCCGCCTTGCTGACCAGCGAAATACACTCCATCGACGGCGTCGTTAAGTATATCAATGAGTGCCGGACCCACGGCATCGAGGTTCAGCCACCGGACGTCAACTCGGGGAACCTGACCTTTACGGTTTCGGGCGGAAAAATTCAGTTCGGGCTGGCGGCCGTAAAAAACGTTGGCGAAGGGGCGGTCGAGGCGATCGTGGAAGAGCGCACCGCCAACGGACCCTTTGAAAGTTTGGCGGATTTTTGTGAACGCGTCGATCTGCGTCGGGTCAACAAGCGGGTCGTGGAAAGCCTGATTGCCTGCGGCGCGCTTGATTCCACGGGTGCGCGCCGGTCCCAGATGATGGCCGTGCTGGAAGAGACGCTGGAGTATGGGCAGAAAGTTCAGAAAGAGCGTTGTGATCCGCAAATGGGGCTTTTTGACAGCGGAGTGGAGTGCAGCTTGTCCGTCACGGTGCCTGTCCTGCCGAAAATAACCGAGTGGGAGGAAAAAGAGCGACTGAGCCGGGAGAAAGAGTCGCTTGGGTTTTACATATCGGGCCACCCCTTGACGCGGCACGAGAAGACCATATCCAAATTTTCCACC
>JASFGJ010000323.1:0-5493 GCA_050123815.1 Desulfobacteraceae bacterium | reverse complement strand
AAGGGTTGTGCCGTTCGGGTCGACATCCCCAGCCGGTCCAGATCCTCATCCGTGACGGGCAGGCGAATCTCGGCCGAACGGGTGCCAAAAACCCGGGCGAGAGAAGTTCCGGCCGGCACATATTGTTCAAGATCCACATGCGTTTCGCTGATCATGAGGTCATAGGGCGCGGATATGCGGGTTTTGGACAGCTCACGCCGAGCTTTGCTCACCTCGGCCTGCGCAGCGCGCACCTCGGCCTGCGCATGCGCCAGCTGCGGTCGGCGCAACGCCAGCGCAGAGGGTTGGTCCGAACTCAGCGCCTTCCAGTCCCGCTCAGCCTGGGCGGCCCTGGCCTGCTCGGTGACCAACGTCAGTTGCGCACTGGCCAGCGCCGCCTCGGCCCGCGTCACCATCTCGCGGTAGTCCTGCGCATCGATCTCCAGCAGCAGCGCACCGGCTTTGAACACGCCGCCGGTATGAAAGGCCGGCGCTACGCGACAAATCCTGCCGTTGACCTCCGCTGTCAGGGTCGTTTGGTTAGAGGGCTGCACCGTTCCCTGGGAATGGACCGTGATCGTGGTGGTCCGGGGCCGCGCTTCGATGTATTGAGCCGAAATCAACGATGGTTCGGTGGGTTGAAGCGATGGCTTTCCAGCGGATTGCTGCATGACGGCGTAAGCACCCACCGCCGCCAGGAGTATCGCGATCGGAGTTCCTATTTTGATAATATGCTTCATGTTTCCTCCGAGATTCGTTCGAAGCCGCCGCCCAATGCCAGGTAGATATCCACGCGGTTCTGTAACTGCTGACGCCGGATCCGGATGAGATCGGCCTTGGAGTCGAGCACACGGCGTTGAGATTCCAGTACGGTAATAATGTCGGCAACACCCGCGGTATAGGCTTCCAAAGCCAGTGTTTCGGCGGCGACCGCTTGATCCACCGCTTGCTCGACCGCGGCCAGACGCCGGATCAAATGGTGTTCTGCAGTTAGGGTCAGCTCCACCTCCGCAAAGGCGGTCAGAACGGTGTTGCCATAGTCAAGCCAGGCGCGCTGTGCCGCGCTCTCCGTCAGGGCCAGGTTCGCTTTCAGCCGTCCGCCCGCAAACAGCGGCTGGGTCAGATTGGCCATGAGGTTCCAGAACAGGTAATCGGCGCTGACAACATTTCTGAGTTTCTCGCTGCTGGTCCCTGTGTCGGCGGTCAACCGGATGTCCGGCAAGAACGCTTTTTGCGCTTCGGATATGCGCCGGTCCGCCGCCAGCAGGCGTTGTTTGGCCGCGCGAATATCGGACCGACGTTCCAGCAGCTGGCTCGGCAGTCCCGCAGGGATGGCGCGGCCCAAAACGGGCAGCGTCGTCGCTGTTTCGAGTTCCCCGTCCGGGTAGCGTTGAAGCAGCCGTTGAAGCGTGCGTTTGGACTGGCTGAACCGGTTGGCCCGATCCTGGAGAAGATCTTCGGCCACCGCCACATTGGACAGCGCCAGACGCACGTCCAATGCGCCGGTAAGGCCGCTTTCAAAATGGCGCCGCACGATCCGGGCGTTGATTTGGTAGCTTTCCAAGGTGTCTCGGACAAGACGCAGAAGCAGACGGTCGGCAATGATCTGATACCAGGCTTTTGCCACCTGTCCGGCCAGAGAGAGCCGTGCCGCCTGCCAGTCCGCTTCGGCGGCCCGGATCTCATGCCATGCGGCTTCATATCGATCGCCGAGCCTGCCCCACACGTCGAGTTCCCAATGCATGGCCAGGGAGACGCCCACGCTCTGGGACGCCTCCGTGCTGACCTGATCAAAGGCCTCGACCGGTGTCTCGCCCTTTTGCCCCGTGACCTCCAGATCCAGCCCTGGCAGCCGCGACGCCCCTGCCAGCCGGGCTTCGGCATGCAACGTGTCGATACGTGTCGCCGCCAGACGCAAATCATGATTACGGATCAAGGCCTCACGAATCAGCCGCGACAGCGCCGGATCGTCAAACAGGCGGGGCCATTGCGCCGGCGGTTCCGCCGCATCGAGGCTCCCGGGCGCCGCCCAGGTATCGGGTATCGCAACAGGCGTGCGCTGCTGCCTGGCCGGTGACGACGCACAGCCGCATATCGCAATTGCCAGCAAGCATATACAGGCCCGCGGAATAACCGGAAAAATCGCGTTTCGATATCTCTGTAATTTGTTCGACATGTCACATCTCGATCTCTTTATGGAAATGATCCGATGGTTTTCGTTCGTTTGCAGCCATTTTTACTATGACAAAGGTCAACTGTCTGTTTAGAAATTGTTCTCAAATGTTACATTTTGTAAACGCCACCTCGAGCAGTACACTTTGTTACATTCCAGCACAAATTCTAAACAGACACGCGTAAGCACCGCCTGTAAGGTTGCGCTGTAGAGACAATCGCACAAACCTCTTGTGATGTTGTTTTGTAAAAATCGTTTTGATGTTGAAAGGAAAGATCGGATGAAACAGGCAGTGTTTATCGTTCTTTTCTGCTTTGGTGTAGTTCTTCTGTTGGACAGCGCCCGGGCGGATGAAGCGGGTTTTGGAGGAATGATCATCGTGGGAGGCGTTTGGGAAAACACCCAACGCAGCCAACTGGATGCCTCGGACGGCAACGATCGGATCGACGCCCTGGCACAGAATGAAGACCGCGAGACGGATACCGTACCGCATATTACCGGCGAGTTGACCTACACGCTTGCCAACCGGCAGACGAGCCTGTTTCTGACAACACTGGTTTACGATTCCGGTATGGCATTGGGCGTCCGGCAGGGCCTGGGCGATTGGGGTCAAATCGAAATCGCGGGAACATTCGAAGCCCAAGAGGTCTGGCAAGATCCCTATCTGGTGGGCGTCAAGCGCTCCCGCACCGATGAAACAACTAAGGGGCTGTCGATTGAATATGAAGAGATTTTCGGCACCGGCCTTTTATTCTCGTCACATATCGCCGGCGTGGAGGTGGACGAAGACCGTATCGGCACACGGGAGGAAAGACTGCGCCGTGACGGCTATCGATACACGCTCACCACAGGCTATCAAATACCGTAATGCCGTCTGTATCGGCTTGGGACTCGGTTATCATTTTTAAGCGCCGCTGGATACCGGGTGTTGCGCCTGGCCGCGTTAGTGGAGCAGTCCCCGAACATCCACCGACGCCTCCTTGCCAATTTTATCGTAGTGGTCGTCGAGCCAGCGCCCGGCGGCGGCCCTGCCCATATCCCTCATGTGACACAAAAACTGCCAATCCGCATTGAGCTTGCTGGAGGCGTTCAATGGCTCGAATCCCTCCGGGTCGGCAATCATATGAATGAAGAGTTTTTTGTAGCGCTTGGAATCCAGATTGCCTCTGTCAATTTGCCGACCCACGAATTCAATGGCTCTGAGCTCATTGAGCAGGCTGGCGTTGAAGGTGATTTCATTGACCCGGTTGAGAATATCCCTGGCCGTGGTGGGCGTCTTTTGGCAGCAAAGCGGATTGATCTGCACGATCACCACATCCGGGGCCTCGGCATAATAAGCAAACGGGTATAGCACCGGATTGCCGCTGAACCCGCCGTCCCAGAAATCCTCGCCGTCGATGCGCACGGCCTGGAAGAGCTGCGGCAAACACGCCGATGCCATGATCGTATCCGCTGTCAGCTCTTTGCGACGGAACACGCGCACTTGACCCGTCTGGACGCTGGTGGCGCTGATAAACAGCTTCAAACGGTCGCAGGATCGGACCCGCTCAAAATCGACCAGCTCATCGATCAGATCGCGAACCGGATTGATGTTCAGGGGGTTGAGCTGATAGGGCGATGCCAGCCGACCGATGACATCCATGGCGAGATATCCCGGTGAATAGTCCAGATTCCAGTTCCCCCACAGCGCATCCAGCAGCGTCCGTTTGACAGGACTCATCTGGGCGGCTTCGCTGATCGATCTCCAGAAGTCGTGAAGGGCCTTGCGCGCGCCTTTGCGGCCACCGGCCATGATGCCGTCGGCGGCCACAACGGCGTTTATGGCGCCGGCACTCGTACCGCTGATGGCGCTGACCGTAATTCTTCCGGACGCCAACAATCGATCGAGGACTCCCCAGGTAAATGCCCCGTGAGCACCTCCGCCTTGCAACGCCAGATTGATGGGCTTGGTAACAGTCGTGCTCCGTTGACCTCCGGTTCCAGCCTTTTTTGAAAAGGTCCCGGATGCAGTCATAAACACCTCCGAGAATGAATGTTTTCCATAGGCTTTAAGATAATTAATTTGGACTGCGTTATCGGTCGTTGCGGTATTCCAATACAGCTTCCTCCCTCTAGCCTTGCCAAATTAATTATCTTAAAGCCTATATTATTATTGGTGGTAATTGGAATGTGACGGTCAGTCGAATCGCCGGATGATTCCTTACACAGATCGTATCATTTGAAAGTCGACAGGAATGGACACTAATTAGAGCCCGCCGCCGGCGGCCTTGGACGGTTGACAGGTTTCGCTTTGGGTGTTGCACCAGCACAACGGATCGGAAGACAGATAATCACCGGTCATCTGGTAGGCGGCGCCCCGGCAGCCATAGCAATGGTCCGCTTTGTCACAGTCGGCGCAGGGCCCTTTGATGGTGTTGCGATGGTCCTTGAGGTCTTTGAGGACCTGGCTTTCGCTCAATATCTGTTTCAGCGGTTTCCGGCGAATGTTTCCGATGGGAAGGTTCAAACCGACGCAAGGCATCACCTCGCCGTTGGAGCTGACAAGGCAGGAGAACTTGTGGCGCAGGCAGCGGTTGCCTACCAGTGGTGGCTGCGGCTCCCATTCAATGCCGTACCGATGGCGGTCGATTTCAGACAAATCTTTAAAAAGTTTATAGATATCAAGAGGTTCCACAAACAGCCAATTGTTGTTCAGCGCGTTGGCCTGCGGGGTAATGATCTCAAAATAGGGTTCGATGCCCTGGTCCCTCAGCCATCGCCAAAAATCGGGCAGCTCGTGCAGGTTCGGGCGGCAGATAACGGTGCTGACGGCCAAAAAGGCATCCTTGGACGGATAGCCCGCCGCTTTCAAATTGGCCAGCGCCGACCGGATGATTTCAAATGCACCCTTGCAGCCGGCCAACTTGTCTTGCAGCGCTTCGTCGAAGGTGTTCATCTTCATGACCACCCGAATCTTGTTGTCGGATAAAAACTGTGCAAATTCAGGCGTTATTCCCGTTCCATTGGTGAACATCTCCACATCCATCCCCAGTGATCGGATAAACAGGATCATTTCGTTGATTTTGGGGTAGATCGTCGGTTCACCGCCAAGGATAATGATCTTTCCGGCCCCCAGTTCCCGGGCCTGCAAAAGGGTTTCTTTAATCTCCTGGGAAGTCATCTCGTCTTTAAAATAGTCGTGTTTCGGGACATAGCAGTAGGGGCAGCCAAAGTTGCAGCGAAGGCTGAACTCGATCTCCATGGTGAGCAGGCGATTGTTTTTCGCCGCCTTGGAGATCGCTTCCATCGATTGCTCAAAATTGGTCATCGGGCTGGCACAGGAACCCATTTTTCAAGACCTT
>JASFGJ010000322.1:0-5503 GCA_050123815.1 Desulfobacteraceae bacterium | reverse complement strand
CAATAATAAAAATATCTGATTAAATGAATTATGTGTTGTGGAATTTAGCGAAGTTGTTTTTACAAGGAACCAAAAATCGTTTTTCACTGGACCATAATGCTGGAGAGGAAACATCCGGCGCCACTGCCGCCGCTGCCGCTGCTGTCGCCGCCTGTGCTTGAGGATGATACGGAGACGAAATTGGCTGTTACGGTCATGTTTTGCGTGATACGGCTCAAGGTCAGCGGGTTATCCATTCCGGTATAGCCGCCGCTCCAACCGTCAAAGATATAACCGCTGTCGGCCACGGCTTCGACCGCGGTGCTGTCCTGGCCATCCGGAACTTCTTGGGTGGTACTGCCGATGACCTGGCCGCCGGTGCCGGCGTTGAATTTTGCGGTATGATACGGCGTGGCATTGATTCCGAAAGCGAGGTCTCGCATGTCGTTATCCCAAATGGAGATATCCGTGACGGGCGTCCAGGTGTCCGGCAGCCCAAATCCCTTGCCAGGATTGATGACCATCGCGGTTGCGCCATTTTTCGTGTCCGAAACATGCCGTGCCGACTGGCCGTAGGAGGCATAGGTCAATTCAGGGTACGCCACGAGCCAATAGGTGCCGGCGGGCAAGGTGACCGGCGTCTCCATGGCCAGCAAAATATTGGACATGAGATCTGAGGCGCCTTTGTAGATCTTGATCTGAGCATCACCGGGATCTATCGATTCACTCCAGATCGGCACGTTTCCAGAACCGGAGGGATCGCCGTCCGGTCGGCCGTTGTCATCGGCATAGATTTCGAAGTGAAGCCTCTCGGCATTGAAGATCGGGCGACCTGGGTTCCACATGTAGTTCGGGACATAGATGCCGGTCAGGTCCACCGTTGATTCGAAGCTGAAATCGTCGGCAATAAAGATATCGTACTGATCATAGTCCGCGGCCGTAAAATCCTGATTCGGGTAGCCGTCGGGGTTGGTTGTGCTGACCGGCTGAAAAAGATCGAAATCATCCGGTGGATCACCGGGAACGCCGACGGCGTCAAAGACCGCTTCCACGGCATCGGAACTTAAGCCCAAATCATCGGCGGCATCCATCCAGGCTTGCCGCGCTTCAGGATACCCGTCAGTTGAGAGATGGTAGTACAGGTTGGCACGCAGGGCAATTTGGCCGGCATCCGTGATGCCGATGCCGGAAAGGTTGTAGGGAGAACCGTCGATGCTGCCGCTGCCGCCCTCGGCCAACAGGTAAAAAGCATGACAAAGCACGTTGGCGTTGGTGTGCACGCCGCCGTTGTCCGATTCACCGAAATACCAGTGGGTTCCCTGATAATATGCCGGAAAGTTGTAGGAGATGGGGTCCCGCAGATTGCGCAGAGCCTCCTGGCTGAGCCAGCTGTCTTCTCCTATTAGCCAGTCACTGGTGCCTGGACTGGACAGCGGGTAGTCGACGGTGCCGTCCGGTTGAGCCCAGAATTCTACCACAGTCCCGAAGATATCCGAATAGGCTTCGTTTAGGGCCCCGCTCTCATCCTGGTAGATCAGGTTCGAGGTGTAATCGGTCAGCGCATGGCCATACTCGTGGGCAACCACATCCAAAACAGCAAGTTCGTTTGCCGTCGTGCCGTCGCCGTCGCCGAGCAGGATCTCACTGCCGGTCCAGTAGGCGTTGACAAGGTCGGTGTCGAAGTGAACGGTCGCTTTTGCCAGCGCGTTCTGATCGTCAAAGCCGTTGCGACCCAAGACCGATGTGACATAGCTTTGGGTCAGTTCCAGATTGTAAGCCGCCGAAACAGCCGCCGGATCGTTGGTACTCCAGTCGGCAGTGTGTTGCTGCTCCCAATCGGCCGCATCTTCGTCGTAGATCCCCCAGTTGTTGGAAGCATTGAAAAGAAAATAGAAATTGGTGTCGGCATCGTACCAGCCTGGAATGACAACCTGGCTCCCGTCTTCTCCGGCCAGGCGTTGACCGCTCAGATTCTGATAACTGCCGCTGTCGCCCGGTGTCGCCGATTGCATATCATTATAGCGCCAGAGGATCTGTCCGCCGTGGGCGTCCACGTAATAGATCCAGCGGCCCGGATCCGGGGTCAGATGTGAGAGGATGTAATGATAAGCCAGGCGTTTGCCGAAAATAACCAACTCGGGATCCTGATCGATCACCACATCAGGATTGTTCTGAAAGTCTCGCAGTCCCGCCTCCAGCGCGTCTGACCCCGAAATCGAAGGCTCCACCGACAGGGCAAGATCCGGCAGATAGGTGCCGGCAATGCGGTAGACTTGGTTCTGATCGTTGATATGCACGACGACTTCGGCTCCCGCCACCGGCACCCCTTGATAGGTCTGGACGGTGCGCACATGTCGGTTGCCGGATCGATCGACAATAGCCCGTTTCAGTCGGGCTCCAAATCCTTGCAGCCGCGAAGTATCACTGGACTTGGCATGCAGGGACAGTTCTTTGGTCAGTGTTTCCCCTTTAAGCAGCTTTCCCACGGTGCTTACGGCGTTTGCGGCAGGATCCTTGGCGCCCAGTGTTTGGGAAACTTCATGGATGGCGATTTTTTGAAGACCATGATTTATCAGTCTTCGAGGCGTCGCAGTCGTCACAGGTGTTGCGGAAGGTGTCGGTTTGTTTCCCATGCTCAACAACGCTGCGGCATCTTCGATACCGGCCGGCGCAGCCGCAGTTAATGCCATGGCCTTCAACGGCGCCATCAGCACCAGGGCTGCAGTGAGGATCGCAATCGCAAGCATGCCTTTCCAATTTTTCATCTGTCTCGATCCCTTCCCATGTTCGGGTACCGGAAACTGGATTGGATGAATCGTTTTTATTTGGTTTTTCTACCTGGCCTTCATGACATCTTGTGTGACTGCAAAGGAAATGCCAGGTGGCTTGGGGATTGGCTCTTAAACTGGAATCCATTATTAATTTATTGATTATATTAGAAATATATATTATTACATTTGATGTAATGCCAAAGTGTGCTATAACAATCGTTGCCGATTTTGTGAAATATAAGTAATAAAAGTTGAGTAATCGGGTTCCACCTCACATATTCTTAACAAGGTGCCGATGGCCGACAATGGGGCGATGCGCGGCCTGCATCGAGTTCGCCTTGTGATTGACAACTTCGCGCGAGTAAGTCATCTTAGGCATGATTATTTATCTAAAAGCCTATAGATGAACGGATTTTAGTTGTCCTTCCGCCAATGGGAGGAACTGAACGCGCCGGCGAGATTGGAGCCGTCCTTCACAGTAGAATGGAACGCCCATGGCCACCCACACGCTGATTGCCTGCCCGGCATGTGACCTGCTGCATCATCGCAGCAGACTCGCTGTTGCAGTGACGGCACGCTGCAGTCGATGCGGCAGTGTGCTGTTTCGATCATCCAATCAAAGTCTTGACAGCCCCCTGGCTTTAACCGTGGCTGCCATCATATTGCTGGTGTTGGCCAATTGCTTTCCCTTTATCAGCCTGGCCATGAGCGGTCATACCGAACAGGCCTTGCTGGTATCCGGTGTTGTCAGCTTGGTGGATGCGGGATGGGTGTTGTTGCCGGTGCTGGTGCTGCTGACAGGTATCGTTTTTCCTTTTCTCCAAATGGTCGGAGTGGCTTATGTGTTGATCCCGCTGCGGTTCGGGTTCTGCGCACCGCATCTGGCAGTGATCTACCGCTGGGTCCGCTTGCTGCAGCCCTGGGCCATGACCGACATCTTCATGCTGGGTATTTTCGTATCGGTGGCCAAGCTGGCCGGCATGGGCAGTATCATTCCCGGCGTGGCACTCTATGCGTTTGTTGCATTGATGTTCATTTTACCGGCGATATTTGCCGCGCTGAATCCGGAAAGCATATGGGAACGACTACCGTTGAATCGGGCCGTATGACGGCTGTCGATGCTGCCATGATCAGCTGCCACAGCTGCAGCCTGCTGTGCCGAACCGCCACAGAGGAGACGGGCGTATGGACCGTGTGTCCGCGTTGCGGCGCCAAACTGCATTCACGCAAACCCAACAGCCTGTCCCGGACTTGGGCGCTTGTCACTGCGGCGCTCATTCTCTATCTTCCCGCCAATCTGCTGCCCATCATGCTTACGTCATCCATGGGAAAAACCAATGCAGACACGATTCTAAGCGGCGTGATCTACTTCATGAAGACAGGCGACTGGCATCTGGCGCTGATCATACTGGTGGCCAGCGTTCTAGTGCCGTTGCTCAAGCTGGTGGTGTTAAGCTATCTGCTGCTTTCGGTGCAATTCAAATGGACCTGGCGACCGGTGGATCGGACCCGCCTATACCGATTTACGGAAGCCATCGGCCGTTGGTCCATGGTGGATATTTTTGCGGTGACCACCATGGTTGCACTGGTGAAAATGGACGCCTTCGGGACTGTGGAGGCCGGACCTGCCGCGCCGTTTTTTGGCGCTGTGGTGGTCATCACCATGCTGGCGGCCAATTCTTTTGACCCGCGATTGATATGGGATGCCGTTGAGGAGGTAAAATGAGTACCGATGCCCGCAAATCCGATATGGCAGTGGATGCCGCTCAACCGGATCTGCGCCCCCGCAGGCGAGTCAGCCTGATTTGGCTGGTTCCCATCGTGGCCGCGATGATCGGCATTGTGCTGGCTGTCAAGGTGATCAGTGAAAAAGGGCCTACCATCACCATTGATTTTGCCTCTGCAGAGGGGTTGCAGGCCGGGAAGACCAAAATCAAATACAAGGATGTGGAAGTGGGGCGGCTCGCGTCGATCCAATTGGTCGAAGATTTGTCGCGCGTCAAGATCACGGCCGGCATGGTTCCTGAAATTGCGCCATACTTGACTGAGGATACCCGCTTTTGGATCGTCCGGGCGCGTGTAACCGCCGGAGAGGTTACCGGATTGGGAACCCTGTTTTCAGGGGTTTACATCGCAATGGATCCCGGCAAAAAAGGTGAGAGCCAACGACAGTTTGTCGGCCTGGAAAAGCCCCCGGTGGTGAAAATGGATTCAGCGGGAAGCTATTTTAACCTGCGCGCCGAGAAGCTGGGGTCATTGAATCCGGGATCACCGGTCTATTATCGGCAAATCAAGGTAGGACAAGTGGTTAGCTTTCAATTGAAGGAAGGGGGCGCCGCCATCGATATCCGCGTTTTCATCAGTGCGCCGCATGATGAGAGCGTTAACCAAAATACGCGATTCTGGAATGCCAGCGGGCTCGATTTCACCATGGGCACCAGCGGGGTTCGCATCAAGACCGAATCGATCCTCACTCTGCTCGAAGGGGGAATTGCCTTTGAAACTCCTGCCAACAAGGTCGACGGCGGTCCGGTGGACAGCGATCGGCATGTCTTTATTCTGTACGATAATTACGATCAGATCGACGAGCCGGTCTACACGCGTCGGGTCTATTTTGTTGCCTATTTCGACGAAACCGTACGCGGGTTGAATATCGGGGCGCCGGTGGAATTTCGCGGAATCAAGATCGGCGAGGTGGTCGATGTCAACCTGGAATTCAACATGCGCGACGTTACCTTTCGCATCCCCGTGTT
>JASFGJ010000321.1:0-5510 GCA_050123815.1 Desulfobacteraceae bacterium | reverse complement strand
ATGGGACTCGATCCATGACGGGGCGCGGCCTTGCTGCACCATGGTGGAAATCTGCTGGCGCATCCCATGCCAGAATCCCTGGTGGTCTTCGGTGTCGAAAAGAATGATGGGCACCCGCTCCATAATTGAGAGTTTCATGTTACACAAAGTGATGCCAAGCTCTTCCATAGATCCCAATCCACCGATGTTGAAGATGGGAAAAGATGCGATTTCAAACCATTTCTGCCGGCTGTGGCGGCAGGTTGCCTGAAACACCTGGCAAAAATCGACGTCAGTGGTCATCGGCTGATCGGTGATTTCCAAAAAATTGGCTCCGGACAGGATGCCGCGCTCTCTGGCCAAGGTGTTGGCCACCTCCATCACACCGCTGCCCCCGCCCGTGACGATGCCGATGTTACGACCCCAGAAGGAGACCAGAGCATCCATCAAGGCGCCCAACCGTTTCCTGCCTTGCGCCGATAGCGGCAGCGTCGAACCGTAAAAGGCAAACAGCATCGACTTGTGGAACTCGGCGAGACGCTCCGGAGCGACAAAATAGCCCTTGCCGTCCCGCATAGTATGCACCATCAGGCGGCGGTTCAAGCCGCACACCCAGTAAACATCCACACCATAGGCATGGTATTCCTGCAGGCGGCTGTGATCTACCTGAGATAGAAACGGGCCGTGCTCGCACGATGGGGCGTAAAAATAGAGTGCGCTGATTCTGCCGTCTGCGGCAAGGTTGACGATATCGCGATGCTCCATAAGATTTGGAAAATATTTAAGTGCAAGCACTACCGGCGTTTTTTTCACCAGTTGCCCCAGACGGGATGTTGCATAGATGTGGGGGCACCGGCTGGATTGCGCCGAATCGCGCCGTGCCACGGCACAATGCGCCTCCGACACCCGGCAGCGGCTTGAAGGGCCGTTCATGGCAATCCGCGCCTTGGCAATTCCGCCGTATTCCGGCTTAATGACGGCAACCGGCTGATCAAGGAAATGGCAAGTGGATGGTCCCTGCTTCGACATCCGCGACTCGAGAGTCTTCAGCGCTTTGTAACTGTAACGCTGATGACGACGCTCAGGCTTGCGGCGATTGGCGGTTTTTAATTTGGGAGCGCCGTAAATGCGGGCACTGATCAAAGGATTGACAATGGTATGGGGGGTTCCGTTGATGATCTCCAGATAGATTCGGATGCCGCGGGTTTTGATGGGATCCAATACGGTAGCCGGCAGATTTCGGCCCAGCGAAAAGCCGCTTTGCAGCACGACGTAATGATCGTTCAGATACATGGAGCAGGTGGTGATGACACCTTCGCCGGGCGGGATGATCAAATTGGGTACACTGCTGTTGATCTGATAGCGGTTGAGCATTTCACGGCCATCGGCCTGCAGCAGGATACGGCCGAAGGTGGCGTCGTCGATGTCCTCCCGCAGCGTGCAAACCGTCTTATGCGGCGTGATGACGATACTGCCGTCGCTGGAGATGGCCGTAGACGCCGGTAGTTTCAGGTCCGCGCGTTCAATGGCCGCCATGACCTCCTCGGAACTGAGCAGCGCCCCGGGATCGCAGAAAACCATACGTCCCACCGGCAGCCCCTGGTCAATAAAGGCCGCCAGCTGATTGAGCTGCGGATAGCCCGGAATAACGGCGCTGGCCGTCTGAGTCAGCACCAACTCATCGCCCTCAAGGTGGCCGATGGTCGGCTGCTCGCCGGTAATCTGAATCCCCAGACGGGCTATGCGTGAGCGCTCACTGAAGACGATGTGCTCCGGCTGCGCCGCCAGCCGCTCGATCATATGATCGGAGAGGCCGAACCGGCTCTCAAAGGTGATTTCTTTCGCATCCTGCGTCAGTACGCGCGCGATAACCCCATCTTCGGATTGCAGCATGCCACGATAGGAGCGGTTGTCTCTGATTCTTTTGCTCATAAACAATCCCTTGGATTTTGTATCTGGGTTGTCATTGTCTCATCGGCCCGGTCGGCAGGTCAGTACCATCGGAGCTATATTATCTATAAACTATTAAAAATTTTAAAGCCTTTTCTGACAATTATTGTCACCTTCAACACCGACAATCAGCCCCTTTCCATCTCATACAGGCCGCCGCTGTATCCCGTCCTGACCCTGAACGCTATATATTGTATCTATCAAACCCGGAAACACGCTAATAATCGGTGCGGCAATGCCGAGCGGCCACAATCCTGTTGGCATAATATTTGCTATATTTTCACCAAGATACTCCTGCAAATACAACTCAAACCAGAGGCGATCAATGAAGTGTATAAAGTGCGGCTATATCCGACAAAAGAATGATGATCACTTTTTCCTGGCCAATGAATGTCCGTCTTGTGGAATTCTAAATGATAAAATTACAGACCATTTTTCGGACGGCTTATCGATGGGCGCCAATGAATCAGGGTCCGGACTTCGGCCCAGCCCGGTGGATGCCGAATCACTGAAAAAGGCTCGCCAGCGCGTCGAAAAGCGCCTGAAAGAGCAACTCGCCGCGCAGAAAAAGGATTCGCGTCACGACCAGACCCTTGAACTGGCCCGCCAGCTCGCCTCCGAAGGCGTTCGAAAACGTCAAGAGCAATGGGAAAAGCAGCAGACGGCCCTCCAGGAGAGTGATGATTCCAAAACCGACGCGTCGACCGAAAGTACGATCATTGCAGACGGTTCGGAAGGTGAGCCCGTCGCATCGGAGAATATGACCGAAGCGTCGGACGCCGACACCACAGCCGCCGAAACGATGGCGCAGGAGGATAGCGATGCAACACCACAAGCCTCGGACCACTCAGTGAGTACCTTAGCCAAGGCTATGGAAAAACGGCAACAAATGATACACGCCAACGACGCTAATGAGGATATGATACATCCGGATGACGACGCTTCCGAGATTAACGACGCCAATGAGGATATGACCAATCCGGATGACGACGCTTCCGAGATTAACGACGCCAATGAGGATATGACCAATCCGGATGTTGACGCTTCCGAGATTCTGGATATGGAGTCAGAATCCGAAAACACCGTCCAAAAGTCGTGGTTTGTGTCGTCCCGTGAAGAGGCGGATGCAGCCGCCTCCGCCGCCGTCCCCGATTCGAGATCGGCGTTGGCGGACCAGTCGCAGACAAACAATGCCCAGACCGAGCCCGGCAGGGGCCATCAGCGCGAACGCTGGCGATGGGTCCCCGGCGGAGGATTGGCCCGGTTGCTGCCGTTGGTGGCCTGGCTGATCCTGGTGGCCGGTATCAGCGGGGCCGTCTTGTCCTGGATGACTCTAACGGAAGCCGTAGCAGGCGTGCAGACACAGCAGGTGGGGATCAGCGATTCGATAAACCTGGGTTTGCTGTTGGGGTTTGCCTATCTTGTCACCGGCGTTCTGGGATTTGCGTTTTTCTGGGTATCGTCGTTGATCAGCAGCCAGCTCAAAGATATCCGCGAGCTGCTGCTCCTGCAGTCCAAACCCCAGAGCGAGAGCATGGCGGCGCAGCCGGTGCCTGCTCCTGAGGAAACGCAATAGAAGTGGTTTCAAAACCTTTCCTCGAACCCAATATCGGCGTTGGGGAAAAACGTTTAATCCTCGAAATACCCGATGTATTCCTCCGGTTAAACGTATTTTCCCCGCCTTCCTGTCCCGCCGATCTTTGGCGGGGGATCTTGGGCCCGATTGAAGCTTTTGAAACCACTTCTAGGCAATTACGAGTCGACCACCAACACTTTCGCGCCTTTGATTTTTCGTTGTTTCAGCTCAAGCAGCGCCTGGTTGGCCGATGCAAGGGGATAGGTCTGCACTTCCGGCTTTAAGGGGATTTGCGCTGCCAGGGAGAGAAATTCACTGACATCCAAGCGGGTCACATTGGCCACGCTTTTAATCTCTTTCTCCTGCCACAGGTGCTGTGCGTAATCCAGTTCCATCAGATACTCCTGGTCGGCGCCCTCTTTACGAATCGCGTTGATCACCAACCGTCCTGCCGGACGCAAGTGCTTTAATGCTTCGACGATCGGCCGCCATGCCGGTGTGGTATCGATGACGGCATGCAACTTCTCCGGCGGCCGGTCACCGATATCTCCAGCCCATACGGCTCCCAACTCTTTTGCAAAGGCCTGTTCCCGAGGGCTGCGGGCAAAGACAAATACCGGGCTGTCGGCAAATCGATGCCGGACCAGCTTGAGCACCAGATGTGCCGATGCGCCGAATCCGGTCAAGCCCAGACGCTGTCCGTTCTTCAGCCCTGTCAGGCGCAACGAGCGGTATCCGATGGCGCCTGCGCAAAGCAGCGGAGCGGCCTCGATATCGTCGAGGGAATCAGGTATTGGCAAAGCAAACCGTTCATCCAGTTTCATGTACTGTGCATAACCGCCGTTTGCGTCCCGCCCCGTAGCGCGAAATTGCCGGCAAAGGTTCTCATACCCGCTGCGGCAATCCGCGCAGGTGCCGCACGCGTAATTGATCCATGCGGCGCCGACCCGATCGCCGGGACGATAGCGGCCGGCCTTTTCACCCACATCCGTGACGGTGCCCACAACCTGATGGCCCAATATCACCGGCAGCGCTGGCGGCGGTGTGCGCCCCTCGATCACGTCAAGCTCTGTATGGCAGACACCGCAGGCCGCCACACGAACCAGTATATCGCCCGGCCCAACCGCGGGCTCCGGCATCTGCTTGAGTACCAGGGGCGCAGCATCGGTTGTCAAATCGACAATCCGCTCCATCACCATGGCTTTCATCGTATTCACCTCTTTCACATCGCTATTGTGTATCTGTTGTATTAGACCATAGCTCGATTTTGCGGAAAGCACAAAACGAACTTAAACATTGACCTTACATCCAAAGCAACGGTAGAATACAGCTCTCAATACAATCCATAAGGGTCTTGGTAAAAATTAATTACCCAATATTGTACGGGATTTGGATCCGTTTTATAGACGTATCAACATCCAAACTGCGCATTGCCGCGCAACAAAGCAGTACTGTTTATACAAACACTGGTCCGGAGATTTTCACCTATGGGTGATATGCAACAAGCCATCGGCCTATGCCTGGGTGCCTCGACGGTCTCGGCGGTATGTGTGGCACAGGCCGATCATCAAGAACCAAATCAGGAGCCCCGCCCACGGATTGTCGCCCATCATGTCTATCCACATGACGGCAGCCCGCATGCCGTTCTACAAAACGTCATCACAGATCTGGAACAGAGCGGAATCGGAAAGATAGCGGTGACCGGGCGCAAATTCCGCCACATGCTCAATTTGTCGTCAATCTCGGAGCCCGAAGCGGCGGAATACGCATTCCGTTATGTCAAACCGGCGGATAAAACCTGCCCGGCCTTGATCAGTGCCGGCGGCGAGACGTTTATGGTTTACGTACTCAATGCCAAAGGCAGCATCACCAATGTCATCACGGGCAATAAATGCGCATCCGGCACAGGCGAGTTCTTCCTGCAGCAATTACGCCGCATGGACGTCGACATTGTACAGGCTTCCGCTTGGGCGGCTGAAACACCGCCCTACCCCGTTTCCGGCCG
>JASFGJ010000320.1:0-5558 GCA_050123815.1 Desulfobacteraceae bacterium | reverse complement strand
GATGGCGGCGATAACCGGTTTGTTAAGCTGTGCGATTTCCTGAAACAAAAAGCCAATGGTGTGGATGTAACTTTTAACCTCGTCCGGGGACATGGTGGCGCGCTCTTTAAGATCGGCGCCGGCGCTGAACGCCTTGGGCCCGGCTCCGGTGATCAACACCACCCGGACCTCTGAGTCAAACTGCAACGCGGCGATACGCTCTTCCAACGTTTTCAGCAACTCCCGGTTCACGGCGTTCATGACCTCCGGTCGATTCAGGGTGATGGTGGCAACGGCCTCATCGACTTCGTATAAGATGGTTTGATTGTCCATTTGCCCTTCCTTTTTTTTATGCAGCATTGGGGATATATCAGCAACCGATATAGCGAGAGATCACCAGCCGTTGAACTTCGGAGGTGCCTTCGCCGATTTCCAGCAATTTGTGATCGCGATAAAAGCGCTCTACGGCATATTCCTTCATCAGTCCGTAGCCGCCATGAATTTGAACGGCATGATCGGCGACACGTCCCATCAACTCGGAGCAGTACAGCTTGGCCATGGCGGCCTCCTTGGCAAACGGCCGGCCCTGGTCGCGCAGCCAGCAGGCTTTGTAGAGCAGATTCCGGCCACATTCGATTTCCGTGGCGGAGTCGGCAAGTTTAAAGGCCACCGCCTGAAACTTCGAAATAGGCTGACCGAACTGCTCGCGATTTTTCGCGTATTTCAGCCCCAGTTCATAGGCTCCCACGGCCCCACCCAATCCCATGGCGGCGATGGAGAGACGGCCGCCGTCAAGGGTCTGCAACATTTGATGAAAGCCGTCGCCTTTGTTACCCAGCACATTTGCCGCCGGGATCCGAACGTCGTCAAAATACAATTCGGCGGTGTTGGAAGACCGCCACATCATCTTTCGCTTCATGGGCACCGCTTTGAATCCCTGCATGCCGTGCTCGACCAGAAAGCAGGTGTATTCCGGTTTGCCATTGTCGCGCGTGCCGGTCACCGCCTGCACGGTGACCCCCAGCGACATGTCGCAGGCCGCGTTGGTGATAAAAATTTTCGAGCCGTTGAGCACCCAGTCGCCGCCGTTTCTCACGGCAGTGGTCTTGCTGCCGCCGGCATCAGACCCGGCGGTGGGTTCGGTCAGACCGAAACCCCATAGTTTCTCGCCGCTGCACAATTGGGGAAGGTATTTTTGCTTCTGCTCTTCGGTGCCAAAGTAGTAAATAGGGCCGATGCCCAACGAATTTCCCGCAGCAATGGTCGCCGCCTGAGAGCCGTCTGCGCGGGCAATCTCTTCAACTGCGATGATATATGAGAGATAGTCCAGGGCCTGTCCTTCGTACGCTTCCGATACAAACATTCCGAACAGGCCGATTTCTCCCATTTTGCGGGTCAGTTCGGCCGAAAATTCCTCTTGTTCGTCCAGCTCCGTGGCGGCGGGTATAATTTCGCGCCTGGCAAATTCCCGCACTGCCTTGCGAATCATCAGTTGTTCTTTGGTTAAATCAAAATCCACAACCGTCTCCTTTTGCTTATAGTGGCAAGGTGCGGTTAACCCGACTCCTGCATGGGCAGGGGCAATGGATCGACGGCCCGGTTGGTCGATATCTCCAGGCCGTGCATTAAACCGTTCAGCACAAAGTTTTCATAAATCGCGGATATGGCCTCGACGGACAGGCGTCCGTCAGGTCTGAACCAGGTTGCTCCGGCGGCGCACAGCGTAAGGATGGCGTAAGATAAAATCTTGACGTCCGCAGGTGCGAATATGCCCTTTTGCATGCCGGTTCGAATCAAATCCTGCACGATCTTCTCGTATGCATCCCGCCGGGCCACGATACTGTCGAAATGGTCCGCCGAAAGGCCGCGCAGTTCACTGTTGGCAATAAAGGTCTCTTTCTGGCGATTGAGATGGAACGTTACGTGGCTTCGCACGGCGGCGCGCATTCGATCTTCCTGATTTTCACAAGCCGCCAAGCTCGATTTCAGTGATTCCAGCAAATCGATCATGGTACGTTCCATGATGTTGAACAGCAGCTCTTCTTTGCCGGCAAAGTGGTAATAGATACTCGCTTTTTGAATGCCACACCCTTTGGCAATGTCACTGATGCTTGTGGCGAAATATCCCTTTTCGAAAAACAGGTCGATGGCAACGGACGTAATGGTTTCTTTCATTTTCGCCATTGGGGCGCCTTGTCTCTTTGGTCGGTATCAGCAATGAAGGTGGTGACGCATGATTATGGAACAGAATATCCGCCTAATTTACCGACCGGTCGTTAGGTATATTTACAATTTAAGACGCATGCAAGTGCGTTGTCAAGCCCCAATTTTGGTTATTTTCATTGACAACCAGGTTAAAAACAGCATAATTATGATTGAGCGCTCGCTCAATTTTTTGAGTCTCCGAACTGCTGATTGCGGTAACGTGATGCCTGTTTCCTCTGTTCGTTTCTGTTCATCGGTCACCTCCCCTGCGGGCGGCTTTCCAATTGAAAGGAGCACGGGTCATGCGAACCGGCCATGCCAAGGATATTCCGACTCAAATCAAGAACAAGGCCCTTGTGGCGCGCCGGCGACGTCAGATTGTCGATGCCGCAGTCGGGCTGTTTCTGGAAAATGGCTTTCATAAAACCACGACACGTCAAATCGCCCGGGCCGCCGGAATTTCCATCGGCCTGCTTTATGAATACATCGCAACCAAGGAGGATGTGCTCTACATGGTTTGCGACGCCATCCACGCGGAAATGCACGCCGCAGTTACCGAGGCCGTGGGACAGACCCGGTTCGATCACCACCCGCTGGCAGCCGTCATACGGGACTATTTTCTGGTGTGCCACCGCTGGAGCGACCACATTGTTCTGATATATCAGGAAATACATTCACTTCCGTCCAATTGGCGCAAAATCGTGCTGGAAAACGAAATGCGCATCACCGGCCTTTTTTTCAAAGTGATTGCCGATATGACCCACGCCGGCCAGCTCTCCCCCATGGATGACCGGGCGCTGGACCTGGCGGCCCACAATATTTCGGTGCTGGGGCAAATGTGGGCGTTCAGGCGCTGGATGCTGAGCCGGTGGTATACCATCGATGAGTACATTGAGATCCAAACCGACTTTATCATGCGTCGCTTGAACCTTGAAAGTGATAGGAGGAAAGCATGACCGCGGAGGTTGAGATCTACAAACCGCAACACCCGGTACGCGTGGTGACAGCCACCTCGTTGTTTGACGGGCACGATGCATCGATCAATATTTTTCGGCGCCTGCTGCAAGGCAGCGGTGTCGAGGTGATTCACCTGGGCCATAACCGCTCGGCCCAGGAAATCGTCAGCGCGGCCATCCAGGAGGATGTTCAGGGTCTGGCTGTCTCTTCCTACCAGGGCGGCCATATGGAATTTTTCAAATACATCGTGGACCTGCTGCGTCAAGCCGGAGCGGACCACATAAGGGTCTTCGGCGGCGGGGGGGGCGTGATCATTCCCGAGGAGATCAAATCGCTGGAAGCCTATGGCGTGGCCAAAATCTACTCTCCCGAGGATGGCGCCCGGATGGGGTTGCAGGGAATCATCAACCACATGGTCAAGACCCTGGATTTTTCACGGGTGTCGAGTTGGGAGATGGCGCCGGATGCCTTCTCACGACAGGACGATTTGCGGATTGCCAATTTGATCACTGTCGTCGAACAGGCCAAGGCCTTGGAAGACGGTCATTTGGCCAAACTGCGAGCCCGGATGGACAAGATCATTGGCGCCAGCAAAGCACCGGTGATCGGCATCACCGGCACCGGCGGTTCGGGCAAATCGTCGCTTACCGATGAACTGGTCCTGCGGTTGCTCCACGACAGGCCCGGTATCCGGCTGGCCATATTCAGTGCCGATCCGTCCCGTCGCAAAACAGGCGGCGCCTTGCTGGGAGACCGCATTCGCATGAACGCCATCGACGTCCCCGGTGTTTTCATGCGTTCGTTGGCCACACGCCGCTCCCAGAGCGAAATCCCCAGTGGGTTGGAAGATGTGATATCGGTTGGTCAGGCGGCGGGTTTCGACCTGATTGTTGTCGAAACCGCCGGTATCGGGCAAGGGGATTCGCGGATTGTCGACATGGTGGACCTTTCCATCTATGTGATGACCAGCGAATTCGGCGCAGCGTCCCAGTTGGAAAAGATCGACATGCTCGATTTCGCCGATCTGGTGGCGGTCAACAAGTTTGAAAAGCGCGGCAGCGAAGACGCGGTTTCCGATGTGCGCAAGCAGGTGCAGCGCAACCGCAATGCATTTGATCAACCGGTGGCGTCGATGCCGGTCTTTGGCACCATCGCCGCAAAGTTCAACGACGACGGCGTGACCGCGCTCTACCATGCGATTTTAAAGAACCTTCAACGCAAGACCGGTTTTTCCATCGAATCCCGGCTATCCAAACCCGAAGCAAAGCTATCCAGCTCCAAGACGGTTACGATCCCCGCATCGCGCATCGGCTATTTAGCGGAGATCGCCGGGTCTGTGCGCCGGTATCATCAGCATACCGCCAAACAGACGGCCGCCGTTCGCCGGGCATGGCACCTGGCGCAGAGCGCCGATGCCCTTGAATCGAGCGGTTCGATGCAAGATCGCGGGGATCTGATTCAGACGCTGAAGCAAGAATCCGAAAAAGCCCGCCAGGCCGTCGACCCGTCTGCCCAGCGGCTGCTGGAGCAATGGGACAAGGTTCGGGCGCGCTATACGGAAGATGAGTTGGTCTACCAAGTGCGCGGAAGGCAGATCCGCGTTCCCCTGTTTAACGAATCGTTGTCTCACCAGAAGATTCCCAAGATATCCCTGCCGCGGTATGAAGATCCCGGGCAGATCTACACCTGGTTGCGCAAAGAACATTTACCGGGATATTTTCCATATACGGCCGGTGTCTTTCCCCTCAAGCGGACCGGTGAGGATCCCACCCGCATGTTTGCCGGTGAAGGGGACCCGGCCCGCACCAACCGCCGATTTAAACTGCTCTCCGCCAACAGTGAAGCCAAACGTCTTTCGACCGCCTTCGACAGTGTGACCCTGTACGGATTCGATCCGGATGTGCGCCCGGATATTTACGGCAAGATCGGCAATTCCGGGGTGAGCGTTTGCACCCTGGACGACGTCAAAACCTTGTATGACGGTTTCGACCTGTGCGCCCCCACCACCTCGGTTTCAATGACCATCAACGGACCGGCACCCATTATGCTGGCCATGTTTCTCAACACCGCCATCGACCAGCAGGTGGAGAAATTTAAACTGGCCAACGGCCGTAAGCCCGACCCCGATGAGGCCGAAGCCATTCGTGCCCAGGCGCTGTCCACCGTGCGCGGCACCGTGCAGGCCGATATTCTCAAAGAGGATCAGGGCCAGAACACGTGCATCTTCGCCATCGACTTCGCCTTGAAGATGATGGGCGATATTCAGCAATATTTTATCGATCACAACGTACGCAATTTCTATTCGGTCTCCATATCGGGCTACCACATCGCCGAAGCCGGCGCCAATCCCATCTCCCAGCTGGCCTTTACGCTGGCCAACGGATTCACCTACCTGGAGTATTACCTCTCCAGGGGCA
>JASFGJ010000319.1:0-5559 GCA_050123815.1 Desulfobacteraceae bacterium | reverse complement strand
AGAGAGGTGTCGAAGTCGCGGGTGTTGGAGCGTTTGCCGCTGCGGCACATCAGGATCAGAACATCGTATTCGCCGCTTAACGATTCGATGGTGGCTGCAAAATCAGGATTGGCGTATTTTGTACAACCGGCTTCATCCCAGATATGCGTCGGGATATGGATGGAAATATCAACAGTTTCGATAGATTCAACTTTTTGGACCGGCAAAAAAACAGGCCGCAGGCGACCGTGGTGGCCTTCGACCTTGAAACAAAGAACGTTTCCCCATTTCATCACAACTTTGCCGTCGTGCGGGAAGAATTCTTTGCCGAAAGTCGTTGTAATACTTTCCACCTTGCCGCAGGCGCCCACCCAGTAGTACTCCGCGGTTGTGCGCACATCGATCAGGGCAACGCTTTTCTTTTCGCCTGTTGCCGGATCCACTTGCTTGGCGACGGCGTCAAACGCCTGATTTGCCGTGATGGGGGTGTTTACATCGCTTTCGGCGGCCATTGCATTTGCAGCGAAAACAAGTGAAAAAATAAAGGCCACAACCGCTATTGATCTCAAGTTCTTTTTCAATTTCAACCTCCTTAGCCATAGAATTAATGTCATGATCAAATCTCGCGTGAATTCAGCTAAAACAAATCATTACAACTCAGTTCAGTAAAACACTTAATTCTATCGATTTAACAAAAACCTCCTTTCATTGCCTTAGGTCAGCGTAAAGGTAACCTTCGTGACAAAATGCATGCGTAAACAGAAAGTATGGAGCTGTAAAAATATAAAAGCAATAAATTGTGCGTTAATGACATTTATTGCTCAGGGAAAAGTAATGCTCTATCTAAAGCAATAATCAGACCAAACGGAAAATTTTTTTTATACTATGATATCATGGTGTTAAGGTGGGGTGAGTGCATAGGGCGATGAAAAAGTGACCAGTTGCGGCAACATGGGTGACGCAAATTGTCAGATGATACGATATTCGATTCTGCAGATTCTAAATTAAGCCACCCCTACATAAGTCATACAAAAGGCTATGGATACAAAATAGCGAGTTGACGGTTTTGTCAACTCGCTATTTTTTTAAATTCATATTGGTCTGCGCGAGAGGACCTAAGCCTCCGAACCCTTTAACTCCATCTAAAGGAGCCAAAGTTCCTTTTCTTCACGATAGCATTAGTTGCCTAACAAACCGATAAAACAACCAGCTCCGCCCCTGCCACCGCGCACGATAATCGCGTCGTTTGGAGGTTCTTCCGTATTTTCCACTTCATCACCATTTTCTTCTCCAGCGATGGCAGTGGCATCGGTAACCACAACATCCACGAAGACTTCGTCACTTTCCTGGGGTGTGCCGCTATCCACCACTGTGAATCTTAGTATGTTTATACCGATGTCGTCGGAGGTCGGTACCCAATAGAAAAGTTGTCTGGATTCATCAAAGGAAGCGTTGGCGGAAAGCCCATGAGCAGAAAATTCAAGCGCATCGTTATCCGGGTCAGTGGCCGTAACGGCAAAGACCAATAACTGCCCTACCTCAATCGTCTTGTTGCCGATGCTTCCGAAAGTCGGTGGCCGGTTCACATCGCCCACCGTAATAATTACCTCCTTCGAGACATTCAATGGCGGTGTGCCGTCATCGGTGACCTTAAACGTCACACGATGATTGCCCACATCTTGGTCTTGGTTCGTAGGCGTCCAGCGAAATGTTCTGGAAACCGTGTCAAATGAAGCGCCAACGGGTAAATCACTGACTGAAAGCAATAGATTGTCGTTGTCCGAATCAAATACGGAGACCGCAAATTCCAGTAACTCACCCAAGCCGACCGACTGATTGCGGGTGACACTCATCTCCGGCGGCCGGTTTACTTCACCTACCGTGACGGTCACGGTTTCCGCATCACTCAATGGCGGGCTGCCTGAATCCGTTACGGTAAAGATGATGTAGTGATTCCCTTCATCTTCATATTCCGGCGCCCAGGAAAAAGCGTGGGTGACCGGATCGAAGACAGCACCTGCCGGCAGATCACCGGCATCAAAAAACAGGCTGTCATTGTCCGGATCCAGAGCGGTGACCGTAAACTCCAGCAGATCCCCCTCGGAAAGGAGCCGGTTGCCGATGGTCCCCATCACCGGTGGATGGTTCACAGCGCCCACGGTAATAGATACGGTTTCCGAGTCGGTAAGCGTCGGGCTGCCGTCATCGCTTACGGCAAAGGTGACACGATAATTGCCGGCATTGCCGGAATCCGTTGTCCAGGAAAACGTTCGCGTATTTGCATTAAAGGTAGCGCCGACAGGTAGGTTGCCCGCCGTATATGCCAGGTTGTCGCTGTCCGGATCCGTAGCGCTAATGGTAAACGCGAGGGAATCCCCCTCATCCACCTCCCTGGCACCGATGGCGGCCAGCACCGGCGGCCGATTCACGCCGCCCACGGTGATGGTCACGGTTTCCGAATCGCTCAAAGAGACGGGATCACCGTCATCGGTCACCGTAAAGGTCACTTTATAGTTGCCGGCATCGCCATAGTCGGTCATCCACTCAAATCGTCGGGTATCGGGATCGAAATAGGCCCCCGCCGGCAAATTAGCGGCTGCGTAATCAAGATTATCCCCATCGGCATCGCCGGCGCTGATGGAGAATGATAGGGTATCGCCTTCGTTCACGCTTTTATTGCCGATGGGATTCAGCACCGGCGGCTGGTTCCAGTCGGTGGATTCGACAATGTATGCCACAGGAATGGGCGTGTTGGTTTTCTGATCATTCCAGGTGTTTTGCTCGTACCCTACACTCCAGAAGTGGACATAGTTGCCACTGCCGTCGGGTTGGCTCGGGGCCCAATTCGAATAACTGAATTGCTCTCCATTGTCCCATAAAAATTGGCGATTTACGGGAACAAAAGGTTGATAATACCGGTATGCGCCAATCCAGGGACCGTTGTAATATTTTAAATCAACGATCCAACAATTCGGATCATCTTTAAACAGGTTGTACACGAAATCATTTTCCGCTGCAGAAGTGATACTGACCAGGTGCCAATTTCCGGATTTGGCATCGGCGGCCGCCTTCGCGTCGGTCCAGGTAAGACGCGCCGGTTCACCCTGGGCGTTTTTATTTATAATGACCTCATACCAGTGATCGTTGCCGCCATCGGCGGCACTCCATTGCCGGGGTTCGCCCAAAGTGATAGAAGCGGTGAAAACAACCATCAGAAAAACAAAATAGACAGCCCATTTTTTCATATCCTGATCTCCTCAATCAAGTTGCTACCTCTCCATCATACGTACCGTTAGAATTTCAAATGAACTTACGTTTATAAACTTCAGTTCTCCGGTAACTGGCCGGTAACCTACTATTCGGCACGTTACACGCCGGTTACCGGTGCAAAAATAGTCAAGCGCAGATGATGGTCCGGTATCCGCATTCCATTGGATAATCGACAAATCTGTAGTATTTATCGACCAATCAAGGTGACTCCTAACCAAATCCGGGGCCGTCGGCCCGGCATTCACTACATCGGAAAGGCATCGTGTCCTGTCTTTATTAATGCGCATGTAAAAAACATAACTCGTCGACACTCTGATAACGACATTTGGTCGAACAAGCTTAAAATCCACGATAAGCCCCATTGTATCAACATTTCCAATCGCTCACGGCGGATCCCTTTAGGGGACCGATAACCGATCTGTATCCGATCAGGCAGTATCCTAAATTGCGGATTAATAACGGATCGAATAGCTCCGCTAGCTTTGAGTCGTACAATGTCCAACTGCTTTTTGGATGGTTTTCTACACAAAGACGGGAGCAATGCGTGATATCTATCAATTACGGGCACAGGACAGATATTGGGCGTGTACGATGCCACAACGAAGACAGCTATCTGGTCGACCCGGAGTATGGGCTTTTTGTCATCTCCGACGGCATGGGGGGCCATGAAGCCGGTGATGTGGCCAGCGCGGTGGCTATCGAATCCATCGGAACCCATGTCCGGTCAGGTCAATTGATTGATGATGCCATTCGAAAAGCACATCACGCCGTTGTTCACGCCAGCCGAAACGGAAGGGGAAAACCCGGTATGGGAGCTACGGCCGTAGCCTTGCATTTGAACAAAAACGGCTACCGCATTGCCTGGGTGGGCGACAGTCGCGCCTATCTGTGGGACGGAAAGCTGCGTCGGCTTACTCGTGATCAAACCTACGTCCAGAAACTCTTGGATGAGGGGCTGGTCACAGAAGAAGAAGCACGCAACCATCCTGAGCGCAATATCATTACCCAGGCATTGGGTTTCGGGGATCTGAAAAACCTGACCATCGAAAATGTCAGCGGTCTGTTATACCGTGGCGAAAAAATTCTACTATGCAGCGACGGCTTGACCAGTGAACTGAACGATCATCAGATCACCCATATCCTGGCAGGTGGCGACCCCAACCAGCAAGTCATTGACAATCTCATCGCGGCGGCAAATGCCAACGGCGGCCAGGACAATATCACCGCTTTGTTAATCTCTGCTGCCGACGGTGCACCGATCCGACCCCGTAAAGGCGATACCATCCGGATGGGTTTGCCCCAATGGCAAAGAGCGATAATCAACCCGGATCGTTTTAAAACCTACCTGGCCGTTAGTTTGATCGTCCTGCTTTTGATGATCGGTATCACCGCAGCGCTATGTTCTGCCGAAGAAATTGCCTCTCCGGTTTCGGTGCATGATCCCATTGCGGCGGCACCACCGCATCGCGACATCACTTTTAAAAATGACCGGCGCCCGTGGGCATCGGAATTCCCTCACCCGGTGGGTATGTGCAGTCACAAAAAAAGCCATTTGGCGCTCTGTTCCTGCACTCCTGAATGCAGAGGGGGCGGGCCATGATACAAATTCCCGGCTACAGAATTGAGAGGGAAATCGGCGAGGGCGGTATGGCCACCATCTATCTGGCCGTCCAGGAGTCGTTGCAGCGCAAAGTTGTATTGAAGGTGATGGCGCCGGCGCTGGCGGCCGACGCCACTTTCGGCGACCGGTTTGCCAGGGAAGCGCGCACGGTGGCCCAGTTGAACCACCCCAACATTCTGGCGGTTTACGATGTGGGAACCAGTGGATTCAACCATTATATCGCAATGGAGTATGCCGACCGCGGAGATCTCAAACTGCGAATCCGACGGGGCCTGACAGCGAAAAACGCACTGGGGATCCTCAAGCAGGTGGCCCGGGCTCTGGCCCATGCCCATGGCAAAGGGTTTGTGCACCGCGATATCAAACCGGAGAATGTGCTTTTTCGCTCCGATGGTGCAGCCGTGCTCAGTGATTTTGGAATTGCCAAAGCGATAAGATCTCACACGCGCATCACCAAAACCGGAACCAGCATCGGCACGCCCCACTACATGAGCCCGGAGCAGATTCAAGGCAAACCGGTGGACGCCCGCAGCGACCTGTATAGTCTGGGCATCGTTTTCTATGAAATGCTTACGGGACAGATGCCGTATGACGCTTCCGAGACGTTTGCGATTGCGTACAAACATGTCAACGATGTCGTGCCGGATCTGCCGTCGTCTCTGAAAGCCTACCAACCGATTATCGATCGA
>JASFGJ010000318.1:0-5568 GCA_050123815.1 Desulfobacteraceae bacterium | reverse complement strand
TGGGGTTGACCGCATGGCTGCTCTTTATATGGGCCGTTAAAAGCGGACAGTTCGATGATATCGAAGGCCCCAAATACCGCATTTTTGATGAAGATGACGATGAGCCGCGTCCCGCAACCGCCACCGATCCGGATCGGTAAATCATCCAAGATCAGTAGTAGTCATATTGGCTCCAATAATCGATCAAAAACAGGGATGATTTGTTTTTTAATACTAACTCAAGTATAAAGACGTTTTAAAACCCAAGGCCTGGAGGAATCCGGCATGTCCAAATATATAAATCTCGGGCTGACCAGGGTGTTGGTCTTTTTGGCAATCCTTTTAATTCAGCTCTGGGGATCTGCGGCCCTTGCAGAGGATGCGGTCTGCCGCTACTGTGGTATGAAAAGGTCGCATTACCCCCATTCCTGGGTCATCGTCACCCATACAGACGGAAGCAAGGAGCTGGTCTGTTCGGTTCATTGCGCGGCCATCGATATGGCGCTGCATACCGATAAGCAGGTTTCGCAGATCACCGTGGCAGATTATAAAACCCATCGTCAAATTCCGGCCGAAACGGCCTTTTGGGTCATCGGGGGAGACAGAGCAGGCGTCATGACCGCCCGGGCCAAATGGGCGTTTAAAGACAAAGCAGATGCCGAGCGGTTCATTAAAGACCATGGCGGCAAGCTTGCCGATTTCGATGCGGTCATGAAGGCGGCGTTTGAGGACATGTACCAGGACACCCTCATGATCCGCAAGAAGCAACGGATGCTAAACCTGCGTAAAAATGTCACAAAAGAGTGAAAACAGATCGCCGTATCCCGGTAACGTTCCTCCTGCGCGGGTCTATCTTACCATCAGCGGCATCGGCGCGCTGATTCTTTCCATTATTTTAGGCGGCTTTTTGCTCGGCGACCGTTTGGTCTCCCTGGACGCGCCCATGGTGAACGCCGTCACCCGAATAAAAATGGAGGCGGCCATCTCCGGCCTGATGGTTGAAGAGATCCTGTCGGACGGAATCGTTGCCGGACTTGAAGAGAGCTGGAAACCCCTGGACGCTGCCGTGGCCGCACTCCGGCGCATGACCGAGGAGCAGACGGGCTGGAAGTCGGCCTTGCTCCCCGATCAACGATTCGCTTATCGGAAAAGCATCGAAGAAGTGGAAAAAAAGAGAGTTGGCTGGAGTGCCAGCGCAAAGCGCCGGGCAAGGGAAGGGGACCACCCTTTGGTGTTGACCAAAGCCAAGAAACAGTACCAGTCGGCTTTCTCCGAATTTATGGCGGTGGTCGACCGGCTCGATCATCTTGTTCGTAAGAATTTAGATAGAAATACAGAACGTTTTCATCAAATCCAGTGGATACTCATTTTTTTCTGTCTGGTGCTCACGTTCATTGGCGGCGCTGTTTTATACCGCTTCGAGTCGCAGCGCGGCCGTTATCTTCAGGAACTTCTTTTCACCGGCGAGCGACTTGCCGCAGAAGCGGAAGACCATTTGCGCACCGCCCGAAAACTGGCCAGGAGAACCGAAGAGATGGAGCGCAGCAACAAAGACCTCCAGCAGTTCGCCTATGTCGCCTCCCATGATCTTCAGGAACCGCTGAGGATGGTGTCGAGTTACGTGCAACTGCTGCAGCGGCGGTACCAGGGGAAACTCGATGCCGACGCGGACGACTTTATCGGTTTTGCCGTGGACGGCGCCACCCGAATGCAGCACCTGATCCAGGGGTTGCTTTCCTACTCGCGGATCAACACCCATAGCAAACCACCCTCGCCCACCGATATCGGAGAGGTGTTGGGGCAGGTGACCACCAACCTTCGCCTGGCCATCGACGAAAGCAATGCCCGGATCACCCATGAATCCGTGCCGGTGGTGGAGGCCGATGCCACACAGCTGGTTCAACTGTTCCAGAATCTCATCGCCAACGCCATCAAGTTCTGCAGTGCGCTTCCACCACAGATTCATATAAGCGCTGAAAAAGAAGATCCCTATTGGGTGTTTTCCATAAGGGACAATGGTATCGGACTCGATCCCGAATTTGCCGATCGCATTTTCGCCATTTTTCAACGGCTCCATTCCCGGAAGGACTATCCCGGGACCGGCATCGGGTTGGCGATCTGCAAAAGGATCGTGGAGCGCCATGGGGGAACCATCTGGGTGACATCCGCGCCCGGCGAGGGTTCGACGTTTTGTTTCACTTTACCGGCGAGTGAAGAATACCGCAATGACACGAAAAGAGATCAACATACTACTGGTTGAGGACAATCCCGGAGATATCCGGCTGGTTCGCGAGGCGCTGAGTGAATGCGGGATGAACCATCGCCTGGAAGTCGTCGTCGACGGAGTGGAGGCCCTTGACTACCTTGGGCGGAAGAAAACATCGTTGAACGGATTCCTTCCCGACCTGATCATCCTGGACCTGAACCTGCCCAAAAAAGATGGGCGGGAGGTCTTGATGGAGATCAAAGGGGATGCGAATCTGAAACGCATTCCGGTGGTGGTTTTCAGCAGCTCAAATGCCGAGGCGGATATCCTCAGCTCCTACCACCATCATGCCAATTGCTATATCTGCAAACCCCTGGATCTGGATGCATTTATCGAAGTGGTCGCTCAGATCGGCCGGTTCTGGATCGATACCGTTATCTTACCGACAAAGGTTAACTCATGATTGAAAACATCCGAACCCTTCTTATCGAGGACAATCCCGGGGATGTACGGCTGATTCAGGAAATGTTGTCTGAAGCCAATCCCGGCGCCTGCAAAATCACTGTTTATGATCGACTGGCGCACGCGCAGCCTGCCCTGGAGCGGGACGGTTATGACGTGGTGCTGTTGGATCTGACCCTGCCGGACAGCACCGGTCTGGCGACGTTGTCGCGCCTCCGGCCGACCGTGGCCACCGCGGCGGTAATTGTTCTGACAGGCCTTAATGACGAAGCCGCGGCCATTCAGGCCCTCAGGGAGGGTGCCCAGGATTATCTGGTCAAGGACCGGATGAGCCCGGAAGTGCTGTGGCGCTCGATTCGTTACGCCATCGAGCGCAAACGGGTGGAACTGAAATTGCTGGCCCGAGAGCGGGAGTTGGAGGATCAGACCCGGGATCTGGAAGAGGTCAATGCGGCCCTCAGGGTGCTGTTGAAACAGCGGGAAGCCGACAAAACCGAACTGGAAGAACGCATCGTGGGCAATTTTCGGGAACTGGTGCGACCGTTGCTGGAAAAACTGAAAACGAGCGGGCTGAATGATCGCCAAAAGGCGTTTGTCGAGATCGCCGAAAACGAATTGAACAACATCCTGGCGCCTTTCCTGCGCAAAGTGTCCACCGGTCATCTCAAACTGACCCCTACCGAAATCCAGGTGGCCAATCTGGTCAAGCACGGCAAAAGCACCAAGGAGATCGCCCACCTTATGCATCTGTCGGTAAAAACCGTACAGGTGAATCGCAACAACATCCGCAGAAAATTGGGGATCATCAATAAAAAGGTCAACCTCAGGACTTACCTGCTCTCCGTCCGATAGTATCTAGATTTTATAAGCATTATAAGCGCAATTTTCTAGTCTTTACATTTGCGCCCGTTATGCGCAATTAAAGCAAGGATGATTCTCAGCCATTGATTCGACACAACCGAAGCACTTTTACAGCCAGCAGCACAGCTGGAATGAAAGCGATATCTCACAGGTCCAATTTATGCGACTGACAAAAGCTAGTGAATATGCGATCCGATGCGTGCAATACCTGTCCATGCAAAAAAAAGGAATCATCGCCTCCCGCAATGAGATCGCCGGTGCCATGGATATACCGCGTGATTTTTTAGCCAAGATCGCCCAACAGCTATCCCGGTCCGATATCCTTGAAATCATAAAGGGCCCCAAAGGCGGATTTCGTCTTAAGGTGCCACCGGAACAATTAAATCTGCTGGATGTGATTGAGACCATGACGGGAGAGCTCTTTTTCAACGAGTGTGCGCTGCGACCCGAATCCTGTTCAAAAAGCTGTACGTGCCAGGTTTATCCTGTCTGGGTAAAGGCACGGACCCAGTTCCGGGAGACATTGAGGCAGGCGACGTTTGCCCAATTAATCGGCGATGCAAAAGAGCGCAGTCTTTTAATTGAAACAGCAACGATAAAATAATTGCATGATCCAAAACATCCGAATCCTACTCATCGAGGACAATTCCGGGGACGTGCGGTTGATTCAGGAAATGTTGTCCGAAGCCAACCCCGGCGCCTGCCAAATCACCGTTTTTGATCGCCTGGACAGCGCCCGGCCTGCTCTGGAGCAAGGCGGTTATGACGTGGTGCTGCTGGATCTGAACCTTCCGGACAGCACGGGACTGGAGACGCTGTCGCGCCTCCGGCCGACCGTGGCCGCCGCGGCGGTAATTGTTCTGACGGGCCTCGATGATGAAACGGCGGCAGTTCAGGCTCTCAGGGAGGGCGCCCAGGATTACCTGGTCAAGGACCGGATGAACCCGGAAGTGCTGTGGCGCTCGATTCGTTACGCCATCGAGCGCAAACAGGTGGAATTGAAATTGCTGGCCCGAGAGCGGGAGTTGGAGGATCAGACCCGGGATCTGGAAGAGGTCAATGCGGCCCTCAAGGTGCTGTTGAAACAGCGGGAAGCGGACAAAACCGAACTGGAAGAGCGCATCGTGGGCAACTTTCGGGAACTGGTGCGACCGTTGCTGGAAAAATTGAAAACGAGCGGACTGAACGATCGCCAAAAGGCGCTTGTCGAGATCGCCGAAAACGAATTGAACAATATCCTGGCGCCTTTCCTGCGCAAAGTGTCCATCGGCCAGCTCAAACTGACCCCTACCGAGATCCAGGTGGCCAATTTGGTCAAGCACGGCAAAAGCACCAAGGAGATCGCCGACCTCATGCATCTGTCGGCAAAAACCGTACAGGTGAATCGCAACAATATCCGCAGAAAATTGGGGATCATCAATAAAAAGATCAATCTCAGAACTTGCCTGCTTTCCGTATAAGAGTATCTAGATTTTATAAGCATTATATACTCAACTTTATAGTCTTTACATTTACACGCTTTTCACCACAAATAAGGCTTGATGGTTAGAACCATCGCATTGGGTCGACAGGATAGTAGCCACCGACGACCCCCCCCAGCCTTGCGGGTGGCTTGGATGTCCGGCCGATACCGGCCATCGGCCGGACATCCAAAAACCCGCCAACGCTTTATTTGCTACGGTTTGAAAATAATCAATCAATCCATGCACCCTGCACAGGAGCAATAATGAAATATGTTGGCATTGGTGCCAGACCAAGATTCATGTATCTTCTTATCCTTCTCTGTAGTACTGGTCTCCTGCGGCCGGCCGCCGCGGATACGCTGAAATCCGCCATCGAAGCACAACGAACCGTGCAATCTGAAGGGGCCCGTTCGCAACAGACAGTGGCGAAAGTGGATGAACAGACCCAGATCCTTCTGGATCAGTACCGCAGCGCTCTGAGCGCCCTTGAAAACCTCAAAGACTACAACGCGCAAATGGAGCGCCAGGTCGGGGATCAGAAACAGGAGATCGCGCGCAGGGAGGCTGAGCTCGGGCAGATCGAACAGACCCGCAGGC
>JASFGJ010000317.1:0-5572 GCA_050123815.1 Desulfobacteraceae bacterium | reverse complement strand
GTTGGTTTGGAATTCATAATCTTCCGATGCATCCACAGGGCCCAGCAGGGTCAGTGCGGTTTGCTGCGGTTGAAACAGGCTGCGTGCCAGCTCCTGAATGTCGTCGACATTTACGGCCTCTACCTTGTCGATGACCGTGCGCAAGGGGATATACTTGCCGAAGTAGATTTCATTCTGAGCCAGGCGCACCATCTGGTTGTCCGCACTTTCCGAGGCCAGAAAAAGGTTGCCCTTGGTATATTCCTTGGCGTCGAAAAGTTCATCGCGGGTGATCTTTTTTTGACAAATGGTTTGCAGCGCCTGATGGATCAATTTGATTGCCTGGCGTGTATTTTTCGGGTCCACGCCGCAGTACACACCGAACATGCCGCTGTCGACATGAGACGAAATAAACGAGTAGACCGAGTAGGCCAGCCCTCGTTTTTCCCGGATCTCCTGGAACAAGCGCGAGCTCATGTTACCCCCGAGCAAGGTGTTCATCAACGAAAAGGCAAAGCGCCGCGGATCACTGATGGCCGCACCCATGGTGCTCAGACAGATGTGGGCCTGTTCAAGGTCGCGCTGATGGATTTTCGTACCGTTGCGGATTGTCGGCTTCGCGCGATCGGGCAGGCGGCCGCCATTGTGAATTGCTTCGAAGGAGGGCCCGATCAAATCCAGGATGCGTTCATGCTCTAGATTTCCGGCCGCTGAGATGACGATACGCTCGGGATGATAAAATTGTTGAAAATACTGTTTGATGGTATCGGCATTAAAGCTGAGAATATTTTCACGCGTACCAAGGATGGAGCGGCCCAGGGGATGGTCGCCCCAGAAATTGCTGCCGGCCAGCTGGTGAACATAATCTTCGGGTGTATCTTCCATCATGCCGATTTCCTGGAAGATTACCGGCCGTTCCCGTTCAACCTCGTTTGCGTCAAATACAGAGTTAAGAAAGATATCGGACAGGATATCCACCATGGTTTCGAGGTGGCTGTCCAGAACTTTTGCATGGTAGCAGGTGTGCTCCATCGAAGTAAAGGCGTTGGTCTGACCGCCGATGGCGTCGAACTCTTTTGCGATCTGGTATGCATCACGGCGGGCGGTCCCTTTAAAGATCATGTGTTCGATAAAATGGGACAGCCCGCTCTGTTCGCTGGATTCGTCTCTAGCCCCGACGCTGACCCACACCCCCATGGAGATGGATCGAACGTGGGGCATTTTCTTGGAGACGATTTTAATGCCGTTGGCAAGAACGGTCTTATTGATCACCGCGATTTTTCTCCTCCGCCAACGCTGCTTTGTGGCTCAGGCGGATACGGCCATCCTGCGATACTTCCAAGACTTTGACCTTGATGATATCGCCTTCTTTGACCACATCGGTTACTTTGTTGACCCTGCGGTTGGCCAATTGGGAAATATGCACCAGTCCGTCCGTTCCGGGCGTCAACTGGACAAAGGCCCCGAAATCGGTTGTCTTGACAACCTTGCCTTCATAAATGGCGCCCTCTTCAGGCTCCATGGTTATTGACTTGATCTGCTCCAACGCCGCTTCGCCGTTTTCCTGGTTTGCCGCGGCGATTTTGATGGTACCGTCATCGGTAATATCGATACGGCTGTCGGTTTCGCTTTGAATGGCCCGGATGACCTTGCCTCCCGGTCCGATGACATCCCGAATTTTATCCGGGTTGATCTTGATGGTCATGATTTTTGGCGCGAACGGAGAGATGTCGTCGCGTGGCGTGTCCAACGCCTGCATCATTTTTTCCAGGATATGCAATCGCCCTGCTTTGGCCTGATCCAAAGCGCTTTGCATGATTTCGCGGGACAGTTCGTGTATTTTGATGTCCATCTGCAGGGCCGTGATACCGTCGCTGGTGCCGGTGACCTTAAAATCCATGTCGCCGAAGTGGTCTTCATCGCCCAGGATATCGGACAGCACCACCACCTGATCACCTTCCTGGATCAGGCCCATGGCAATACCGGATACGGGCGCCTTGATCGGAACGCCGCCATCCATCATTGCCAGACAGCCGGAACAGACGGTGCCCATGGAAGAGGAGCCGTTTGATTCGAGAACTTCCGAAACCAGGCGGATCGTGTAATCGAATGCCTCGCTGTCCGGCAATACCTTCTCAAGCGCTCGTGTGGACAGACCGCCATGGCCGATATCGCGTCGGCTCGGGCCGCCCACGCGTTTGACTTCGCCAACCGAAAACGGCGGGAAATTGTAATGCAGCATAAATTGCCGCAACACATCGCCGCTCAACGTTTCAATGCGCTGTTCATCCTGGGCGGATCCGAGGGTCAGAACCCCCAGCACCTGGGTTTCGCCCCGTGTGAACAAGGCGCTGCCGTGGGGACGGGGCAGGATGCCCACTTCACAGGCGATGGGTCGGATCTCATCAAACTTGCGACCGTCGATACGGCGTCCATCTTTGAGAATCATATCTCGGGAGATTTTTTTCTGAATCTGTCCGAGAATCTCAAAGACCTCCTCTTTACGCTCTTCGTATTGCTCTCCCAGCGATTCGAACAGTTCCGCCTTCAGCTCCCGAATGGTGCTGTGGCGTTCCATTTTATCGGCAATCACCAGCGCGGATGCGAGCCGTTCGGAAGCTATTTCGGTCAGTTTGCTTTCCAGGGCTTCGCTCGTTGCCGGCGGTTCAAAAGCGCGTTTGGCTTTTCCCAGTTCGGCCACCAGTTGCTCCTGAATGTCAATCAGCGGCTGCAAGGCTTTATGGCCAAAAAAGATCGCTTCCAGCATATCCGCTTCAGAAACCACCTGCGCCCCGCCTTCGACCATCACAACGCCCGTTCGGGAGCCGGCCACGATCAAATTGATGTCCGCGGCTTCGGTCTGGCTGATGGTTGGGTTGGCGATCAGCTGGCCGTCCACTCGGGCAACCCTCACGCCGGCAATGGGGCCGGCGAAGTGAATATCCGAAATCGATAAGGCCGCCGAGGCGCCGACCATGGCCAGCATGTCCGGATCGTTTTCTTGATCCATGGAGAGCACGGTGGCGATCACTTGGGTTTCATAGCGCCACTGTTTGGGAAACAGGGGGCGAATGGGGCGATCGATGAGTCGGGCCGTCAAGGTCTCTTTTTCGCTGGGGCGGCCGATTTCCCGGCGGAAATAGTTTCCGGGAATTCGTCCGGCAGCATAAATTTTTTCTTGATATTCTACGGATAACGGCAAAAAGCTGGCGGCTCTTTCCTCATTGGCGGCGACTACCGACACCAATACGATGGTATCGCCATACTGGACCAATACCGCGCCGTCGGCCTGTTTGGCGACTTTGCCTGAGCTGATGCTCAAGGTCTTGCCCCCGATATCCGCGGTTAAAATTTTCTCCATTTCTTTCTCCTAATTATGTGCGGCCGCAGGCCATGACGATGTCGCCATCGAACTGCTTGCACTGAATCTGCCGCAATTTCCCATCCGAGAGTCAAAAGCGGTTTCATAGCCAACCCCTGTGGTTGGCCAGAATCGGGTCTTGCACCGGGTGGCACAGTCGAACTGCTTAAAATTTCACAATAAATATCGATCCCGTCTGAGACGGTACGAATGAACACCTCACCCTGCTCGAACCTTGATACCCACCGATTGATAGTTGGGAAAGTTTTGAAACCCCTTCTGGGATGAGTCGGCTCGGAGGCCGTCTGTGTTTTCCGCTGACCGGCGTTACCGGCGCAGCCCCAGTGTATCGATGATGGTGCGATATCGCTGGACATCATTTTTCTTTACATAATTCAACAGGCGGCGGCGGCGTCCGACCAGCATTAACAGTCCGCGGCGAGAGTGGTGATCCTTTTTATGCACTTTCAGGTGTTCGGTCAGGTACTGGATGCGATGGGTCAGCAATCCGATTTGCACCTCCGGACTTCCTGTGTCGCTTTCATGCAATTTATATTGTTCGATCAGCTCTTTTTTCTTCTCGGTTGATAAAACCACTGTCCTTCCTCCTTGCCTAAATCCAGTATCGGAATCTTGCTATGGATTAGTGAAAAACACAACAATAATCGTAGGCCGTTTTGTCCGGAATATATTCGATAACAGCCTTAAGCTCGTTGCCGGCGTCCACCACTTTTACGTATCCGCAGCAGGCGGCGGGCGCCGTGTTTTTATTAATGGATTCCTGCGGGACATGCGCGGCCGTCAAAGGACGACCGTGCGCGATGCGCCGCAGCAGATCCGGGTTCGCCTCGACCTGGCGCATGTCGTAAAGTGCGTCGGCCATGGGCGTGAGCAAATTCAATCGCTGCGCAGTACCGTCAATGGCTTCCAGCGTTTCGAGCGCAACGGCGCCTGCCAGCGAGAAGCCGCCACTGGCGGTTCGGCGCAACGATAACAGATGACCGCCGCAGCCAATGCGTTCACCGATGTCGGCACATAGCGTGCGCACGTATGTGCCGGCTGAACAAGTCACGTCAAACTCGATGTCCGGCAATCGGACATCCGTGATACGGAGGCTCGAGATCGTGACCCGCCGGGGCGGTTTCTGGATCGGCGTGCCGTTTCTTGCCAGTTTGTAAAGGGGCGTTCCCTTATGCTTCAGTGCCGAGTAGACAGGCGGCTGCTGCATCGTCTGCCCTTCAAACTGTTTGAAAAGATCGACAAGCCGATCGGGTTGCAATTGCGGTACGCTGCTTGTCGCCACAACTTGCCCGGTGGCGTCCTGGGTGTCGGTTTGCTCACCCAGCCTCAGTACCGCCGTATAGCTTTTCCGGCTGCGCAAAAAAAAACGCGCCAGGCGTGTCGCCTGATTGATGCAGCAGACCAACACCCCGGTGGCGAAGGGGTCCAGGGTGCCGCTGTGACCAACTTTGGCAACACCAAGCAATTTCTTGACAACTGCCACTGTTTTGGCGGACGATTGACCCGCCGGTTTATCAATCGTCAGCACGCCGCTTAATTGACTTCGCATATGCCGGGCGCTTTTTCTGACAATTCCACGATCTTATCTTTTAGCTCAGGCAGAGTGGCTTCCGCACTGAACCCGGCGGCATTCGCATGACCGCCGCCGCCGAAAAAAGCGGCAATATTAGCGACATTGACACTACCGTCCGATCTCAAGCTGACATGATACTGGCGCCGATCCCGCCCATAGCCGGCGATTTCATGGATCAGGGCCGCAATCTTAACATCTTCAATTCTTCGGGCGTAATTGATAATACCGTCGATATCCTCATCCTGGGTTCCCGTATTATCCATCATGTCCTGAGTCAAAGACATGATGGACACATTACCGTTGGATGAAATCTCCAGTGAATCGAGAGCCAGGTTGAGCAGTTTGATTCGGCCAAGAGAGTAGTGCCCGTAAACATACTGAGCGACCTCATATGGATTGGCCCCGCACTCGATCATCTCTGCGCAAATATCAAAGGCCGCCTTGTTGGTATTCGAGAACCGGAATGAGCCCGTATCGGTCAAAATGCCAGTGTAGATCGCCATCGCCATGGCTCGATCAATTTTGACGGATAACGCTTTGATGACCCGATAGACGATTTCTGCGGTTGCACATGCATTGGGATCGATGAAATGGATATGACCGAACCGGGTGTTGGTCATATGGTGGTCGATATTGAT
>JASFGJ010000316.1:0-5573 GCA_050123815.1 Desulfobacteraceae bacterium | reverse complement strand
GCACATGAACTTCGACAACGGAGACTACCAGGACCCCTACTGGCTTAATCTCTACAACGCATCGACATTTGTGGGATTGGCCTGCGATTCGCCCTGCCGCACCTGCTTTTGCACCACCGCCGGATGTGGGCCCTACCATGAGCAGGGACTCGATGTGCTGCTCTCGGATCAAGGCGACCGTTACCTGGCAAAAGTTCTCACCGAAAAAGGCCGGGAATTGATGCAAAGCGCCGGATGGGCGAACGAAATCGACGCCGAAGCCGCCATGGCGGACAAACAGGCCGCCGCAGAGGAAAAAATCGTATCAAAAATAGAAACGGACCGCTTGGGGGCCCAGGATACACTGGATCTGCACGGTGCGGATTTCTGGGAAGAGATCTCCTTTTCGTGCATCAATTGCGGAACCTGTACCTTTGTTTGCCCGACCTGCTGGTGCTTTGATATCCAAGACGAGGTTTATGGTAAAAAGGGCCTGCGCATGCGCAATTGGGACAGCTGCATGTTCCCGATCTTTACGGTGCACACCACCGGGCACAACCCCAGAGAAACTAAGTTGCATCGCCTGCGCCAGCGTTTTATGCACAAACTCAAATATTTCGTGGACAAATACGACCAAGGCATCATGTGTGTCGGCTGCGGGCGCTGCGTCCAGCAATGCCCGGTCAATATCGATATTCGAAACGTCTGTGAAACGATGAACAACGCCACGTCTGAAAACGTCTGCGCCGTGCAGGGCGAATAAGGGAGGAACTCGTGGAAAATCCGTATCTGCCGTACCCGGTGCGCATCGATGACATCATTGTTGAGAGCGAAGATCGCAGCCTGAAAACATTTAAATTCGTGTTTCTCAATCCGGATGACGAACACAAGTTCGCCTATCGCGCCGGCCAGTTTGCCGAGTTGTCCATCGCCGGTAAAGGCGAAATTCCCATCGGCATCGCGTCGTCGCCCGTGGAAAAGGGATTTATTAAATTCACCGTCAACAGGGCCGGCGTGGTCACCAGCCACCTGCACAACATGGCGGTGGGCGACGTCATGGGGGTTCGAGGTCCTCTGGGAAACTGGTACCCCTGGGATCAACTGGAGGGGAAAAACGTCCTGATTGTGGGCGGCGGATTTGCATTCACCACCTTACGCAGTTCGATCATCTATATGCTGGATCCGGCCAACAGATCCAAGTTCGGCGAAATTACAGTCGTATATGGCGCAAGAACCCCCGGCATGCTTTTATATAAGGATGAACTCATCGAATGGGAAAAACGCGACGACATCAATATGCACATTACCGTCGACGGCACCGATGACCCCGACTGGAAATACAATGTGGGCTTTGTTCCGCCCGTGACCGAGGAAAAGGCCCCGCAGGGTGACGAAAACAGCTTTGCCATCGTCTGCGGTCCCCCAATCATGATCAAGTTTACCCAGCCGGTGCTTGAAAAATTGGGCTACGACCATGACCACATCATCCTGTCCCTGGAGAACCGTATGAAATGCGGCATTGGAATGTGCGGCCGCTGCGGAATCGGCCGCGAGTTGGTATGCAAAGACGGGCCCGTTTTTACGCTCAATCAGGTTAACGCAACTCCCCGGGAATATTGATCGGTCAAGTATAGAAACGCGCTCTGGAACACACTTTGCCGTTGTTCGGAACGCCTGTTTTTCGTGTTGACATTCACCATTTGATCCGCTATTAGACATAACTTCACATTTTAAAAGTCACAATGGCTTGTCAGCCGAAAATAATAAAACTGGTAAAGGAGGAGTATATATGCCGACTGTTGAATTTGGTGGAAAAAGCTTTAGTGTTGACGAAGACGGTTTCATTGATGATTACAAAAACTGGAGCGAAGAGTGGGTCCAGTATGTAAAACATCAGGAAGGTATCGAGGAACTGAATGAAGAGCATAAAAAAGTGATCGAGGTTCTTCGCGAGTACTATGAAAAGAACGGAATCGCTCCCATGGTTCGTGTTCTGTCCAAAGTCACCGGCTTCAAATTGAAACACATCTACGAGCTCTTTCCATCAGGACCGGGCAAGGGAGCCTGTAAGATGGCTGGATTGCCGAAACCGACCGGCTGTGTTTAATCGCAGCACTATTTTTAGACCCCAAAAGGCTCTGCCAACACCAGGCAGAGCCTTTTTTTATCAGCGGTAGAACTTAATGCGATATCATGCTTGACGTGCAACATTGATCTGGCGTGTTGACATCAAAAGACACATTACCGCTGAAGTTTAAAGTGTAAAGTTCAAAGTTTTAAGTTAATGTATCCTATCGATTTTATATGGATGGTCAGACAGTCATGTTTTGCCGAACCAGGACTATAGACTCCATTTAACGTTGGATAGAATAGGTTGAAATCATTTGCTTTAAACTTTACACTTTAAACTTTAAACTTTTTGCCTTTAATTCAAAATCTTACAGCCGCTGGAGAGGCTTTGGGCATGAAAACGATAACCGTAAAAACCCACGTCCAGACCGAAATGATCGACATCACCAGCGACGTTCAATCAGCGCTGCAGGCTGAAGATTTTTCCGATGGGATCTGTATGCTCTACGTGCCCCATACAACCGCGGCCGTTACCATTAATGAAAGCGCAGACCCGAGTGTTCGACGGGACATCCTGATGGTGCTCAATCAGATGGTACCCTGGAAAGCCGATTACCGCCACATGGAGGGCAATTCACCGGCGCATGTCAAAACATCCCTGGTGGGTTCCTCAGAGCTCGTCTCCGTGGAAAACGGCCGCATGATACTGGGGACCTGGCAGGGGATCTTTTTTTGCGAGTTCGACGGTCCTCGAACCCGCAAATTGCATATAAAACTGATGCCGATGCCAACGGCAGATTGACACCAGGACGGTACAATGAAATTAGACGAAACCGACAAAGCCATATTGAATCGTATCCAATCCGATTTCCCTATTGATTCACGCCCATACCGCATCATTGCCCAAGAGCTGGGCCTGGAAGAGCCCGAGGTGATCCAACGTGTCACCCAAATGAAAACGTCTGGAATCATTCGGCGCATCGGCGGCAACTTTGTGCCCCACAAAGTGGGATTTGTCAGCACCCTATGTGCGGCAAAGGTTCCTGCGAATAAAATCGACGCATTTGCAAAGGCCGTAAACCGCTATACCGGCGTCACCCATAATTATCAACGGGAAAATGAATTCAACATCTGGTTTACCTTTATCGCTCCCAGCCGTCAGGTGATCGCAAAGAATCTGGAATCGATCTCCCGCGAGACCGGCGTGGAGACAATATTGAATCTTCCCGCGACCAAGGTGTTTAAGATTCGTGCAGAGTTTAACGTTTAACTGAACCATGAAAGACATACGTATAGCTGCCATCACCTGTGAAGCGCCGGTGGGAGAGGTTGATCAAAATCTGGATACCACCGTGGCATGGACGAGAAAGGCGAAACAGGCCGGCGCCGACCTGGTCTGCTTTCCTGAATTGAACATTACGGGATACTGCAACCGTCCGGAAATCTCCAAAATCGCCTTGCCGGTTCCCGGCACAATTACCGATCAGCTGTCGCGACTGTCCGAAGAGCAGAACATCACCGTGCTCTGCGGCGTGGCCGAGCACAATCCCGCAGGATTGCCCTTCGCCGCCCACTGCGTGTTTACCGCCGAGGGCGACATCCAGATCTACCGCAAACTGCACATCGCCCCGCCTGAAAAAAAGACCTATGCCGCCGGCGACCGCATCCGGGTCTTTCGCTCCGGGGGAATCTGCTTCGGCATCCAGCTCTGCTACGATGCCCATTTTCCCGAATTGAGCAGCGCCATGACCCAAAAAGGCATGGAAGTACTGTTCGTCCCGCACGCCTCTCCAAGGGGCACCGCCCAGGAAAAACATCAATCCTGGCTGCGCCACCTCACCGCGCGGGCCTATGACAACAGTGTTTTCGTCATCGCCTGCAACCAGATCGGCGACAATTGCAACGGGCTCAGTTTCCCTGGAAACGCCATGGCCATCGCACCATCCGGCGAAGTGATTGCATCCGACACCCAGCCCCAGCCATCCATGCTGCTCGTCGACCTGAAAGCAACCGAACTGACCGACTTACGCAGCCACCCCATGCGCCACTTCTTTCCAAACCGGCGGCCCGAGATATATAGTAACGAATAGTGTTTAGTTTTAAGTGATTAAGTGTTAAGTGAAGGATGTTAGTCATCGCAATGAAGCACACATAAAGGAGAAATATCCGTGCAACAAGCTTTGATGAAACTTTACTGGGTTACCACCGAATTCCACGAAGAAGATTGGTTTATCGTCGCTGACAGTGCGAAAGAAGCGGCCCGGATTCATGAAGATTGGGAGGGCTACGACCCGGGCGATGCCATAGCCGAACACATACTCGATATTCCCGATAAATTTCCTGCTGAAAAGGGCTGGCCATCAACCGAACTCTTAAAGGCTCTCGGCGCTAAATTTATAGACGACGGCCCGGCAAGGGTCGTTGAAATATCCGGCAGGATCTTCTGTGAAGGCCTAATGGACGCGACCATTACATCAATCACGGATGAAATTTTTGAAAGGCAGGGCCACGGCCGGGTGAACAAGACGCCCAAGATAATAATCCAGTAATCGCAAAACGGATCTTAAAATCGACATCCTGAGAGGCTGCATTTTCCGCCTGCAAATTATGCTTTACTCCATATCCCAGGCGGCATATGCCTCAGAGACCGCAGCTTCATCCCTGAATGCAACGGCCCTTCGTATGCTAGTTCGATGGCTTTCGTCACCAAATATTTTGATTGCGTTTACAGCTGAAACAGCGCTTTGCTTGCGACCATTTTCAATAACGTCTATCAAATAATCAAAGGCTCCTTCAAACCGTGTTAGAGCCATTGGCATCAAGAGCATATCCTCAAATTCGGTATTCATGCTTTTTTCCCTGTGGTGCTTGAGAATTTCAAACGCTTTTTCAAGCCTGGACTCACCGATCGCCAGCGCCGCATTTTCAGCAAGAATCAACGCGCTATTGTTTGACTCAAACAAATCATCACTTTCCAGGAAGCTTTCAACGAAACGCATCGAATTTTCAGGATTGAGCTGCATCAGGGCAAACAGGCACTCGGCTGCAACTTGGTGGTCCTCGCCGCCTTGCTTTGCCTTTAAACGCAACAGTGGCTCACTGATATCAGGGGAAATACCGGTGAGCGCTTTTACAGCGGCAATACGTGCTCGAGGCTCGGGGTCGTCCAGCAATTCAACCAGGTCAAAAACAACATGCGAACCCCCTATTCGCACCAGGGCAAAGGCGCACTTTCCGCGAAGCATGACCGCAGTGTCCACGGGTTGCAAATAAGCCGGCTCAATCTGGAAATATTGAATGCCTGCATGGAAAATAGCCGCTTCGTCGTACTCCAGATCGTCCAGAGCCCCGATGATCGCCTCCTTTGCCAGGCATCCCTTATCCCTTTTCAAAGGATTGTCCAGCAAGCGATCGAACGCCTTTAACAAATCCGGAATCAGCGCCTCCATACAACGTTTGCCGACTACTTTCGCTGCCTCGGCAACCAGAATATTATTGGCGCCTGCCAACGTTTTTACTAGCGC
>JASFGJ010000315.1:0-5580 GCA_050123815.1 Desulfobacteraceae bacterium | reverse complement strand
GCTGTACTGGAGCAGGCCATCTTCCACACCGCCGGAAATCGGAAGATGCGATTGAATCTCGCCCTGAGCTACGGGGGGCGCACCGAGATTACCGAGATGGTGCAATCCATCGCCCAACAAGTGGCGGCCGGTAATCTTCAGCCGTCGCATATCGACGAATCCCTGGTGTCCGACCACTTGTACACCGCCGGTCAACCCGACCCCGATTTGCTGATTCGGACCAGCGGCGAAATGCGTATCAGCAATTTTTTGCTGTGGCAGCTGGCCTACGCTGAACTGTTCATCACGGAAACCCTGTGGCCCGATTTCAGCCGAGAAGAATATCATCAGATTCTGGCATATTATCAACAGCGGGACCGGCGCTTTGGCAGGGTTAAGGAGTAATACAGCTGTTTCGCCCCGGTGACTGCGCCCTTAAACATCGAAAAATGGATTGGCTATGCATTGGAAACGCTGGATAACCGCTCTTATCGTCATTCCGCCGATCCTTTTGATTATCTTAAAAAGCAGCCCGCTGGTGTTTGCCCTCGCATTGATCCTGGTGGCCTTCCTTGGATTGTGGGAATACTTTCGCATCGTCTATGCCGATCTGGAAAAAAACATGCTGCCGTTGATTCAGGCAGCCGGATATGGATGCGGCGCGCTGGTGATGCTGAGCATCCACTATCGCAGTTTCAATGCCCTGATGCTGACGCTGGCCCTGAACCTGATTACAGTCGCCATTTTTTCCATCCTTCGGTTTCGAACACATCCGGACGCGCCCCAGGCAGTGACCAAACAGATTTTCGGCATCATTTACATTCCTGTTTTTCTCTCGTTTCTGATACTGATCCGCGATGGCGTCAACGGTCCGATTTGGATCGTGTTTATCCTTTGGGTCGTGGCCTGGGGAGATACCGGAGCACTCTACACGGGAACACTCTGGGGGCGTCGCAAGCTTTGTCCGGCCGTGAGTCCCAAAAAGACCGTCGAAGGCGCTCTGGGGGGGCTGGCGGCAAATCTGATATCCGGGTGGCTGTTCAAGCTGATCTTTTTCAGCGCCATGCCCGGCATGGCATGTGTGATGGTCTCGCTGGCCGCAGGAGCGGCGGGACAGGCCGGCGACCTGTTCGAATCTGAGTTCAAGCGCGCGGCCGGTGTAAAAGATTCAGGGAAAATCTTGCCGGGGCACGGCGGCATCCTGGATCGGATCGATGCGCTGCTGTTCGCCGCACCTGTCGCTTACCTGTTGAAAGTGCTGCTGTTACCATGAAATCATTGACCATACTGGGCTCGACCGGATCCATCGGTCGCAATACCCTCAATATTGCCGCTCGTTTTCCGGAAGAGTATACAATTAAAGCCCTTACTGCGAAAAGCAATCTCGACTTGCTTGCTGAGCAGATCCGTAAGTTTCAGCCGGATGTTGCTGTGGTATACGACGGATCCTTGGCAAATGAACTCAAAGCCGGCCTGCCCCGGAACCTCGACGTCGAAATCCTGCATGGAAGCGACGGCTATTGCCAGGCGGCTCGTTTGCCGGGGACGGACATGGTGGTGGGTGCCATGGTGGGCGCTGCCGGATTGGAACCGACCCTGGCCGCCATCGAAGCCGGAAAGGACATTGCACTGGCCAATAAAGAAACCCTGGTGATGGCCGGATCGATTGTCATGCAAAAGATCGCTGAAACAGGCGTGCAGTTGCTACCGGTTGACAGTGAACACAGCGCCATATTTCAATGCCTTCAAGGGCAGCGACGCCAGGATTTGGACAAAATCATTCTTACCGCTTCCGGCGGACCCTTTTTGGATACGCCCGCCGAGGATCTTGCCGGCATTACTCCCGACCGGGCCCTGAAACATCCAAATTGGGACATGGGCGCCAAAATCACTATCGATTCGGCGACTCTGATGAACAAGGGACTTGAAGTCATCGAGGCCAGATGGTTGTTTGATCTGGCACCCGGGCAAATCGAAGTGCTGGTGCACCCCCAGAGCATCATCCACTCCATGGCCGCCTATAAGGATGGGTCGATACTGGCCCAGATGGGAATACCGGATATGCAGCAAGCGATCGCTTACGCGTTGTCCTATCCCCGTCGTCTTGGTCTTCAACAGGCGTTGCCCGATTTTGCTGCACTGGGACAGCTGACGTTCCGGCAGCCCGACATGACGCGCTTTCCCTGTTTGAGGCTGGCCTTTGATGCGTGCCGTACAGGAGGAACACTTCCGGCAGTGATGAATGCCGCAAACGAGGTGGCGGTGCAGGCCTTTCTGAACCGGCAGCTGGCCTTTACCGAGATACCAAAGGTTGTTGAAGCGGCCATGAAAACCCACCAAATCGACCGTGATCCGGATGTGACGGCTATTCTGAATGCAGATGCCTGGGCCCGAAAATCGGCTAAAGATCTCGTGCAGGCGGCCTGATATTAAGATAAAAAGAAACCGAATTTGATAATTTTGTCGAGAGTGCATATGGTAGGGTGGATTGACTGGGCTGACCGGGACGCTTTGCATGTCGATCGGTGGTGAACCGGCAGGCCTCTGAATGTTTGAATAATTATAAAAATCAATAGGTTGAATAACTTATGAACACCGTTTTGCTCTTTATCATCGTCCTGGGCGGATTGATTTTTTTTCATGAATTGGGACATTTTCTTGTCGCTCGTCTGTTCGGGGTTGGTGTGGAAAAATTCTCTCTGGGTTTTGGTCCCCGCATTTTCGGCAGAACCATTGGACGCACCGATTACCGGTTGTCACTGATTCCGCTGGGTGGTTATGTTAAAATGATCGGCGACGAGCCCGATGCACCCATCGAACCCGAAGATCTCCCGCTGTCGTTTACCCACAAACATGTGGCCAAGCGCAGCCTGATCGTGGCTGCCGGTCCTGTGTTCAATCTGCTGCTGGCGCTGTTGATCTATACCGCTATCAATTATGCCACCGGACTGCCAAGCCTTACACCGGTCGTTCGAGGCGTTAAATCCCACAGCCCCGCCGCACAGGCCGGTATTGAACCAGGGGATCGTATCCTGAAGGTTGGTACTGCTGAAATCACCGCCTGGCGTGACATCCAAAACGCTCTGGACCAGTCCGGCGGAGCCCCGCTTGAGATTACCTATGAGCGGCAGGCGCAGCAAAAGAGACTGACAATTGCGCCGGTTCAGGTCACCACCAAGGATCTCTTCGGAGATTCGCACACCTATTACGATCTGGGCATATCCAAACAATCGAGCCTGGCGGCCGTTGTGGGGGAGGTACTCGAGGGGCAGCCGGCACAAATTGCCGGCCTGAAATCCGGGGACCGGATTGTCGCTATCGATAATCAACGCATCGAACAATTCCAGATCCTGCAGGAGATCGTCACCCAATCCAAGGGAAGAACCTTGCATTTTACCATCGAGCGCGGCGATGAAACATTTGAGGTCGATATCACACCGGTACTGGTCAAAGATAAGAATATCGTGGGGGTCAAACAGGAGAATTACCGAATCGGTATCATGTTCAACCGCGGCGACGCACCGCAAAGTCGGCAGGACATGATGTCCATCGATTTGAATCCGTTCGAGGCCATGCACGAAGGACTCAAACAAGTATGGTTCATTACCGAACTTTCCGCGCGTTTCTTTTCCAAGATGATCCAGGGAAAAGTTGGCATGGAGTCCGTCGGTGGCCCTATCCGCATCGCCAAGATGACCAATGAACAGGCCAAGGAGGGGCTTGGGCATCTGCTGCGGTTTGTGGCGGCCATCAGCATCCAGCTGGCCATTTTGAACCTGCTGCCCATTCCGGTCCTGGACGGCGGGCATCTGCTGTTTTACGGTATCGAGGCAATCCTGCGCAGACCCGTCAAAACCCGTACCCGTGAAGCGGCCCAACAAATTGGAATTTTTGTCTTGCTTTTAATGATGATTTTCGTCTTTTATAACGACATCAGGCTCGTCTTTTTTTAGTTCGGGATAGGACGTGCCGCCATCCTGATACCGGCCAAACGGCCGGCTATTACCCTTAATATGTTGGACGATTGCCATGCCAAGCCGAATCGAAATTACGCTAAAGCCCCACCTGTATGACGCCGAAGGCGATGGCCTGCGTCATAAGGCCCAGGATTACTTTGGAATTCGTGCCGATGCCATTCGCGCCGTGCACATCGTCACCATCGACGCCGAATTGAATGGGAACCAAATCGACCGGGTCCGAACAGAAATCTTTACCAATCCCGTGACCCAGATCTCCTCCCTGGATCCGTTGGATCTGGAGTTTGACTGGATCATCTGGATCGGTTTCCGGCCCGGCGTACGCGACAATGCCGGCGCCACCGCAGTGGAAGCCATGGAGGACTTGCTGGGAATTCGATTTGCCGCGGATGAAGCCGTATACACGTCGCGGCGCTACTGTTTAAAAGGCGGTGAGCTGCGACGCGAGGATGCCGATAAAATCGCCGCTGAGCTGCTGGCCAACGACATCATCCAGCAGTGGAAGATTTTCAGCCGGCACGATTGGAATCCACAGGAGGGCGTCGGGTACATCATCCCCAAGGTGCGGTTGGATCACACACCGACGGTGACCACCATCGCCATCGACAGCAACGAGACTCTGGAGCGCATCAGCGACGAACGCAACCTGGCTCTCAATCCAAACGATATCCCCACCATCCGGGAGTATTTTCTGGATCCGAATATCCGTAAAGAGCGCGAAACCGTGGGCCTCGATGATCCCACGGATCTTGAACTGGAATATATCTCGCAGGCCCGCAGCGATCATTGCAACCACAATACGTTCCAGGGCCTGTTTCACTACCGCGACGCCGGCAGCGGCGAAAGCGAAACCATCGACAGCCTGTTCGACACCTGCATCAAATCGCCGACCCTGGCATTGAAAGAGCGCAAGCCCTGGGTGATGTCCGTCCTGTGGGACAACGCCGGGGTGGGGCGCTTCGATGACGATCACTATTATGTGGTCACCGGCGAGACACACAACTCTCCATCCAATATGGAAGCCTATGGCGGTGCCATTACCGGCATCGTCGGCATCTACCGCGATCCCATGGGAACCGGCAAAGGCTCCAAATTGATCATGGGAAGCTACGGTTATTGTGTCGGTCCCAGGGACTACCAGGGCGACCTTAAACCGCACCTGCATCCGCGGCGTCTTCTGGACGGAGTCATCGAAGGGGTGCGTGACGGCGGCAACAAAAGCGGGATCCCCACGCCCTTCGGTCAAGTGATTTTCGACGAAGGCTACCTGGGCAAGTGCCTGGTTTACGTCACCGCTTTAGGGATCATGCCCGCTGCGGTGAACGGTGAACCGGCCGAACAGAAAACCATCCTGCCCGGCGATCTGGTGATCATGTGCGGCGGCAGGGTCGGCAAAGACGGTATCCACGGCGTCACCGCATCGTCCGAGTCCTTTTCCGAACACACGCCGGCCGGTCACGTCCAGATCGGCGACCCCTATACCCAGAAGAAGATGCACGACTTTCTGCTGGAGGTGCGCGATGAAGGCCTGATTCGGTTCATCACCGATAACGGTGGGGGCGGATTGTCCTCTTCCGTGGGGGAAAGCGCGCTTTTTTCGAACGGCTGCGAAATCGAGCTGGAA
>JASFGJ010000314.1:0-5598 GCA_050123815.1 Desulfobacteraceae bacterium | reverse complement strand
TTGATTCTTCATTTGGAATCACCATCACTGCGTTTGAACCGCGCCCGCACCGAGGCACCAACGCCATAAAACTGCTTGGCGCTAAAAGGAATTGCGTTTTCAGCAATATTCAAACGAGCCACAACGACACGCTTTTTAAAGCTCTCTGCGGGTAGTTGAACCGGGTTGACGAAGCGAACCCTTCCAACACCGGCTCTGATTGATTTTATGATCCCTGAAAACTTGTCACCTGTGGCAATGACCTCGATCTCCGCAAGACGGCCAAGCTCCAGTTGGTTTAGATGCTTTTCGGACCAATAGGCATCGACAAACAGTTCCGATTTATCAACAAGTGTCAACAAGGTAGTGTCTTTATCCCTATGTTCTCCATTGTGCGCAAATACCGCCCAAACCACGCCGTTTACAGGTGAGCGCCATTCTTCTCGCTTGATCCTGTCCAGCTGAGTAGATATTTCATCGAGGCTCTGAATTATTTCGTTTTTGTGTCTTTTTTTCAATGGTATCAGGCTGGCGATACGATCGCACTCCGTTTCCTGCTCTTCTAATTCTCTTTTTGATATCGTTTTTGACGTATAGAGAAGGCGTGATCGTTGGAGGTTTTTTTCCGCAAAAACAAATGCCACTTCAAGACTGGAAATTTCAGCATTTAAATTATTTAAACGATTCTTTAAGTTGTTGTGTTGCACGGCAATCTCTTGGTTGGCGAACTGATGGTTTTCAATCCAGATCAGCGGATCCCCTTTTTTAACTTCGACTCCTGGACGTATGGACGTAAAAAAGTAAACTCGTCCGGGAATGGATGAGCTTATTTCAATGAAGTGGCTCTGTATCATGCCGTCATCACTTTCAATAGAGCCGGCTTGATAATAGAAAACAAATATCAGTACTCCCAAGATGAATATGCAGAGCAAAATCTTAACAAGAAACCTGACCATTATCTTCTCCATTTCAACCCAGGCCGCTCTCTTCGGAAACTTCACATTTATGAAGCGACGATCAAAGACGTGCTCAATACAAAGTAATTGAGGTATTGCGCACGATATCTTCCTCCATTAAAGATACAAGGCAAAAAGAGATCCTGTAGACGTACGGGCGAGTCGAATAGGCGCTTTAAACTGAAAATTGTAAGAATGGAGCTTGTTTTGCTAATAATGGAAAAAAGATAAGGTGCGTGTAATCTTCAGATTGGTATATTTCAAAATATCATATGCGTGTCAAGACGCATTCAACAATGCAGGGCCGCTCCTGATACATCCCGTTTCCATGCCAAGAAATCTAAAAGCCTCGCAAAAAAGGTTTGAGAACCCACTCTTCCGGATCTCTGTTGGAAAGCGGAAAGACCGTCATCGGCTGGGAAATGGTAAACTCGGTTTCCGATATAAATGTCAGCACCGGCAATGCCCATACCGAGTACCAGACACCGATGACTTGTCCGTGGTCATTGAAAATGTGGGCGCCATTGGGATCGGTATTGTACTCCGAACCCGGATGGTTCAGCATCCCGTCAACCATATGGCGCAGTTTGGCTCGTTCCATCTCGACGGTGTGCCAGTGAGGCGAGGTTAATGTGTATCCCTTTTGAATGGCGACCACGGCATTGATGCTGTATGGCACTCCGTTGTAATAATATTGATGCCCGCTGAGCAGTTGGGCATTTTCAAAGGTGTCGGATACGTCATAGCTGCGTCGGAAATGTACCGGGCCTGTTGCGCATGCCAGCAAAATAGTTTGCAGCGCTATCAAGCTCACCAATAGAACTATCCGTGCAATGGTGTTGCGTGCCATATGCCACCTCGTGTTGACGCTTTTACATGCCCTTGCATATAATAATGCGAGTTCCATTGTTCGCAAGGGTTGTCGCATTATCAATAAAGCGTGTGTTGGGGAGGGACCATGATATGGAAATAAATGAAATAACCATCACTCGTGCCATCATCGACCGCTATTATGAGAAACTGACCAAAAATCTGGAAACCGACGTGGCGATCGTGGGAGGCGGGCCTTCGGGTCTGGTGGCCGGATATTACCTGGCCAAAGCCGGCGTGAAGGTCTCCTTGTATGAACGGAAGTTGAGCATCGGCGGCGGCATGTGGGGCGGCGGTATGATGTTCAATGAAATTGTCGTCCAGGAGGCTGCCACGCCGATTTTGGATCAATTCGGCATCCGCTGTCGGCAATATGAAGAAAACTACTTTACTGCCGATTCGATGGAATGTGTGGGGTGTCTGTTGGCAACTGCCGTACAAGCCGGCCTGACCATCTTCAATTGCATTAGCGTGGAAGATGTATTGATGCGCACCGATCGGGTCATGGGGTTGGTGGTCCTCTGGACGGCCGTTGAAATGGCCGGCCTGCATGTGGATCCGCTTACCGTGAGGGCCAAATACATCATCGACGCCACCGGTCATGACACGGAGGTGGTCCGTGTGGTGCAGCGCAAGGTGCCGGGCCAACTGATGACCCCCAGCGGTAAAATTGAAGGCGAAAAATCGATGTGGGCTGAAAAAGCGGAAACCTTGACCCTTGAAAATACCCGCGAAGTTTTTCCCGGGCTCTATGTGGCGGGAATGGCCGCCAATGCCACATTCGGAGGGCCCCGCATGGGCCCGATCTTCGGCGGTATGCTGCTCTCCGGCGAAAAGGTGGCCAAAGAGCTGATTCAGCGGCTCAACTAGTGCCCATCCAGAAATGGCATCCCCGAAAAGGACTCGGAATCTGCGACTTGCGGCCCAGACCGGCGTTCTCACGTTTTGGCAATCCTCTTTATTTCGTTTGGGGACTGTACCGGTGAGGCCTTTTTTCAATCGGCAGGGCCTGATCGATCTGTGCCTTTAGCTTGCGATATTCGAGCTTTGCATTCATCATCGGGATCATAGTTTCAGATTCCCCAGATTTTCATTCATGCGGTTGATAATCTCCAGGCTTAACTCAAGCGATGCGCGGCCATCCTCACCGGTGACCACCGGCTGTTGTCGGGTCCGGACCGCTTGCACAAACGATCGGATTTCATCCTCCAACGGATCGCATGTCTTGATGGAAACCGGGTTTTGGCCGATCACCGGCTTGCCTTGCTCGTCAAACCGGCGATGCAGCGATGTGAGTTCGCGCTTGGCAAAATCCACCGAGTTATATCCCTGCTGGCTGAAAAAGCGCATCTTCTGCATCACTTTATTGGTGACCCGGCTGGCGGTAACATTGGCCACACAACCATTTTCGAATGTGATGCGCGCGTTGGCGATATCGATTTCATCGGACAGGACCGAAATGCCGGTGGCATCGACTTGACTGACCGGAGAATTCACAAAGTGTAAAATGATATCCAGATCATGAATCATCAGATCCAGCACAACGTCCACATCCGTGCCGCGGCTGAAAAAGGGGTGGAGCCGATGGGACTCGATAAACAGCGGCTTTTCTAAAAAGTCTGCCAGAGCCGCAATGGCGGGGTTGAAACGTTCGATAAAGCCGATCTGTAAGATGGCCTCATGTTCCTTGCTCAAGCGCAACATCTCGTCCGCCTCGGCCAAGGTGGCGGCGATGGGCTTTTCCAGCAGGACATCGATACCGTTGGCCAGAAAATCTTTGGCCGTGCGACAATGATCGCTGGTGGGAACCGCAATACTGACCGCATCGACCTTGCCGATGAGGTCCCGGTGATCGGTATGGGTGGCGCAGCCATATCCTTCGGCCGCACCATTGACGCAGTTTTCGTCAACATCCACTATCCCGACGACGGTGCACGCTTCGATCTCGTGGTATTTCTGAAGATGATACGTGCCCATTTTCCCCATCCCGATGACACCGATTCTTGTTGCTTCCATAAGTAACCTCTATATGCGTCCAATCAGATTAAAATGCCTGCGATACCTTCAAAATTTAAAGGGATGCAGGCAGATCTCTTAACATAAATTGAGCGTTCATTTCAAACAACTCGAACAGGTGCTTTAAGCAGGAGTAGGCTATCCCATGCCTTCTATCAACGCCGCAGCATTTTGACCGATGACGTCGTGGTTGTATCCGCCTTCAAGGATGGCAAAACAACCCCCGCCGTTTTTTTCGGCGGATCGGGCCGCCATGTGGCCCATGGCACGGTAATCTTCGGTATGCAGCAGACCGCCCCAATCCTCGCGATGATTGTCAAAACCGGCACTGATGCCGATGATATCGGCCGGGTGATTGACCAGGAAATCTTCAACCTCCTTTAAATAGGCGCTGCGGGTCTGCCCCACAGGGTTGCAGATCTCTACCCAGTCCCGGCGCTCCAGGATATTGACGTTGCCGTCCCCGAAGTGGAGATCAAAATCGAGAATGGTTGCCGTACTGATTTTTGCTTCCTCTTTAAGGGTCAACAGTGCCACCGCCATGTTGTTGAAATAGCAAAAGCCCCAACAGCTGTCCGACGACGCATGATGACCCGGCGGCCGAATGGCGCCGAACGCCGGCGCCTCAAGGCCCAGGCGTGCGGTTTGAAGGGCCCCGCCGGCAGCCAGAGCTGCGATGTCATACAACCCCTCCTGGCGAACGTGTTCAATATGCCCCGTGGTGTGCGCCAGGGCGAGCTGCGCATCCGTCGCCGGCTCCGCTTCGATCAGATGCGTATCTTTGGGCAGTGCATTCATTATAGCCTCGATCCGGCCCGCGGCGGCTGCCGGATCGGAGGTATACACCGGATAAAAGCTATGGCTGAAGATAATGTTCATTTTTCACTCCTTTCTAAGCAATAAGTTGCACATTGTGGAACCGATTACATACCGAGACCCATTATCTTGTGCCTTTCGCTCTATGACAATACTCTATTTTGATGGCATACCATTTGCTTTCTATTAATTATAGCGCTTTATAGCTGCTCTGGAAGATTAGGGGCTTTATCGGCAAATCGGTGGCTCAGTCACAAGGTGTTGTGACAGCTCAGTCACAACGTGTTGTGACAGCTCAGACTCAACGTGTTGTGATGGAAGTTATGCTTTGATCCAGAGGCGTGATTTTCAATAAGCACTGTTTGATGATCTTATCGGTAACGCTGTTTCTGCTACCGCCAATCTGGAAAAACATGGCCCGGCAGTGCAATATAAGGTTTTAATATTCCAAATTTTTTAGTTGTCTGGCCCTTGACTTAAACCGTTTGTTTCGCTAAAAATGGCAAACATGGCAATTACATGAAGGTTCCGCTCTTTCCTCCTTTATTATGTATTGGCCACATGACAAATTGATGTAAATTGCATTTTCGTTCCGGTAATGCATTTGTATTTTTCGCGATGAAATAAACTCAGCCAACTGCCTTTTCCATTCGAATTGGTACTGATTTCCGACGGAGGCTTCTCAACATCTCCATTCGCAATAGTACGTAATTCATCGCCGTGTTTTTCCTTTTTAGTTCATAGTTTCTTTTTTAAGTTCAAGGTTCTTCCTCTATTGGCAGGTCTACACGTTACATGTTGTACCTGTTTGAGATGCAAGTCCACTTTTTTAACAGGAGGCAATTCCATGGCCAGGTTCCAAACCGCTGTCATTTATCTGAGCGTTGCGCTGCTCCTTTTGGCCTGCGCGTCCCAAAAAAACGTCGAAAACAGGCCGCCGCCCAAATTTCAGGAGATGGTG
>JASFGJ010000313.1:0-5614 GCA_050123815.1 Desulfobacteraceae bacterium | reverse complement strand
ATCGCTTCCAGCAGCAGACGCACCTGGGCCTCATTTTCAGGACAGACAACCGCCACAGGCAGATGCAATCGCCAATCGGTGGCATCGGTGGCGTGGGCCATGAGGGTGAATGGATCGAAAAAGAGATTGGCTTCGCCTACGATAGCGCCAAGACGTTTTCCAATGCGTCCCCTGGTCTGGGCAACCTTGGCCACTTCGGCGCTCAACGCCTCAAGCCGTTGACGGCATTTGTCGATCACCAGAACCAGGTCTGTTTCATCATTGCCCCGATCCGCAATCAAGGCCAGATCTCTGCGGGCAGCCGCCAGAAAGCGTTGCCGTCGCTCGCGATTGTCAATGAGTTCCTGGTAAAGGAAGGGATTGCGATGGTGGATGAAAAGATCACCGAAAAAGCGCATCAATAAGCGCCAGGAGCGTCCTGTCCGGCGTTTGAAAACCAGCCGGTTCAGGGCGGCCGACACATCCGTCCCCAGCAGCAAGGCAACAATGCGCCGATCGTCCGCCGACGTGTAATTATAGGGTATTTCGCGCGCTTTGATATCCGTCATCGATTCGACTCAACGGGCCCATGTCTATTCCAGCACCGTAATCGTCCTTTTTAAAACGTACAAAAATGCACTCCTTGTCATGTTTTGGGGCTTTTGACAAGGGATGGCCATTGAATTAGGGGAAAATATCACTATTCGGGAATCCGGATCTCCGTGAGACCTCTTCTTCTCTGGAAGAGATATCCTCCATGACGCGCCAAAACGCCGGCAACGCCAACCAGGCCGATACCATGATGAAAGAGGCCAATCAGGTGGTCACTACGGCCAACGCTTCCATGGGTGAGCTAACCCACTCCATGGAAGATATTTCCAAGGCCAGCGAAGAGACCTCAAAGATCATCAAGACCATCGACGAGATCGCCTTCCAGACCAACCTGTTGGCGCTCAATGCCGCCGTGGAAGCCGCCCGGGCCGGTGAGGCCGGGGCCGGCTTTGCCGTAGTGGCCGACGAGGTGCGCAATCTGGCCATGCGGGCCGCCGAGGCGGCAAAGAGCGCGGCTGATCTGATCGAGGGCACGGTGAAAAAAGTCAACGAGGGCGGCGACCTGGTTTCCAGGACCAACGAGGCTTTTGCCGAAGTGGCCGCCAGTTCGAAAAAGGTGGGTGAACTGGTGGGCGAGATTGCCGCGGCCTCCAACGAGCAGGCCCAGGGCATCGGCCAGGTCAACACGGCGGTCAGCGAGGTGGACAAGGTGACCCAGCAAAACGCAGCCAGCGCCGAAGAGTCGGCCTCGGCTTCGGAAGAGATGAGCGCCCAAGCCGAGCAAATGCGCGCAATTGTGAGCGAACTCGGCACATTGGTAAGTGGCGCAAGCGGGCAGGCGGATAGATACAGCGCCACGGACGCTTTAAAAACGAAGGGAACTGCAGACCTGCTGCATCTTCCCGAAAAAAAGCAAACAGCCAAAACCGGAAAAGTGCCCGCACCCATTTCACATCAGAGCTCGGAAATAGTGATCCCGTTGGACGAAGACTTTGAGAATTTCTAGCCGCGGGGGAACAATAAATTTCAGGCAGGTAGGGCAGATTGTTTTAATGCCCTCCTGCCAATTTTTTATGTGGACATCATCAAAAAAATGATTACCCAATAGGTTATACTCTAAGGTAGCATCAGCACCACCAGGGCAGATGTTTCGACGAAACGAATCAATTCCGCCGGATGCTGAGCTGATCCCCGTTCTGGAAGGTAAGTGCCACCCTGCTTCAACAACTTATGTATCCGCCGTGTGATGGCCTTTTTTTAAGGGGCCTCCGATGGCCATTTTTACAAATCGTAGCTAGAGGTGGCACTTACTCAACTTGCAGAAGGTGCGCGCAATTCACGTCAGTAAACGGCATATGCATGATTTTATATAGAATATTGTTAAAATGCCGGACTATTATCTCATCTCTATCGATCGAGCGTCCTTATATGAGTTGGATCAAGTACAGGACTTGATCAAAAACAATGCAGATGACTTGTGGCACCGCCACGAGACTGTCTGGATTGTCGGTGGTGGAGAAACAACTAAGTGGCGAGATTTAATAAAGCCAATTCTCCGTTCGCGTCGTTCAAGTGTATTGGTACTCCAGCTGCCCAAGGAAGCATCAAGAAATTGGTGTTTTAGTGGCAAGGACGCCAAGGAGAAATGCGAATGGTTCCACCAAAAATATAACACATTGTAATTATGTGTAATATCTTAAATGTGGTGGAATGCACCAAATGATCAGGCTACCCTTTCAATTTCAAAATCAATCAGAAAAGGGGATTGCAGGGCGATGGCCACCTTCATTCGGGCCGCCCGCTCGATCAGGCCGGGGGGCATCAGATCGGCGTGGATGATGATGTGGCGGGGGTCGTCGCGGGGTGTGCGTTTATGGGCCGCTTCGTAGGCGTCCAGGGCCTGGGCAATGGCGGCATCGCCGATGGCGTGTATGGCGACTTGGAGGTTGGATCGGTGGGCCTCGTGGACGAACCTGTTGACCCGCTTTTGGGTGTGGGCCAGAAACCCGGTGCTGTCGGGATTGTTGTGGTAGGACGTCCGCAAGGCCGCGTCCTGCGATCCGAAGCAACCGTCCAGGGCCGTTTCGAAACAGCCCCCGATGCGGGGCAGGCCGCGTTTGCGTACCTTGGATACTGCAAGGGTTTGAAAATAAGTGCGAAAGGCGGGGGGCAGCCCGCGGTCGGCAAAGCGCATCAGGTCGACATCCATGTCCCGGGGAAAACCGACCCCTTCGGCGGTGTGTGCCAGGCCGATGCCTTTTCGAATGATGGCGTCGGCCCCGCGAATGGTGTTTTTAAGGACCTTGAAAAGCGGAACCGAACGGCTGATGGCCCTGACCGCCCGATAGAAGGCTTCCTGGTAAAACCATCCGGACTTGCGGCAATAGCCTCGGCAATTGAAGACCGCCTTGGGCAGGCGCTTGACCATGGCCCTGTTGGCCACGGCAGCATGGCCGTCATACTTGATCAGCATCAGGGGCATGGGTGTGATGGCGTCTAAGTCGCTACCCGTGGGCAGGTGTTTTTCACGCAATGTATGGGCCGAGCACCCGAAACCCATGTGCAGCTTATCAGAGGAATTGCGATCGATATGGTCCCTGATGAAATCCCCCAATTCCAACAGACTACTAGCGTGGCGGCAGTCCAGGCCGGAATGAAAAAAGGCGAAAGAGGCAAAATGCATGTGCGTGTCCACAAAGGCCGGAACCACGCATTTGTGTTCAAGGTCGATGCGCGGCCAGTTTCTGTATTGGGGGGGATGCAATCTCCGGCATAAATGATCCTGCCGGCCTTTTCGACCAGGGCCTGGTAGACGGCATTGTCTGGCTGACATGAAATCGCATGGGCATTGACAAGGGTTTTCATCTAAATTCCCTCGCAACTGGCTGTTATTAGAATGAAATGTATATCACAATTTCCGTTTAAGTAACGAGCCAAAAAGTCGATAATTGATAAAGGTCCCGGTGTATTCGTGTGTCAGGAAGGGCGAATTTATCTGTGGAGCTTCGGGCAGCCGATTTCAATGAACCGCACGCCTCGATAATTCGTTACGGCTGCATCGCTCCTTCCAAGCCAGGGGCTGCTATTGTTTTCTGTTACAAATGGTGAGCTTATCGCATTTCATTACCGACACTATTTGATGATTTGCCTGATCGGCTGTTTGGCCGGTCTGGGCGGCGTCGCCGTTTGGGTTTATGGCAGGGCGCAGCACGATGCCCTATCAGCGCTGGACCGGCAGCTTCTAATGGCTGCGAAAAGCCTTAAATATTTCGAAAACCAAAGTGCGGGCCATCCGATACAGTCTCAACCTGGGGGTGTTGATCTCCATGCATCCAGAACCGCCGGTGATTTTGTTGTCGAAGCCCACCTAGGGCGCCTCTATCGTGTGGATCTATTGGAGGGCCGCTTTCAGGAAAATCCTGAATTTTCCGTTTCGCCGGATAGTGCCGATCCCGGTGACGCGCACCATAATGAGGCCAGGCAGAATCTTGAGCAAGCCTATCGGAGGGCCTTCAAAAACAAGCTCGCCGTTTACGCAAACCACGATACACCGCATGGGCGGTTTCGGGTTGTGATCAGACCCGAAAGATCATCGGACGGCCGGTATTATCTTGCCTGTGCCGCAGGTGCCATGAATGAGCTTGCGCGCCAGCAGCGCCAGATGATTTGGCGTATCCTTTTTTATTCATTGGGGCTTGGGTCCCTATTTCTGGCAACCGTATGGTTTGCCTGTCGGGCCGGCCGGGTGGCAAGACCCGCCAAACGTCTTCCGACTGGAGATCGCCGAAACCTGCTTCGGAAAGTCAGCGATGCCCGGCAAGCGGAGCAGGATGCCCAGAGCGCCCACGCCGAACTACGCCAAATCTTCGACTCCACCATTGAGGGATTGATGGTGGTCGGGACCGATTATGAAATTCTAAAGATCAATCAGCCGCTGCTTAAGATGCTGGGGCGCAGGCAGGAGGAGACCTTGTCGCGAAAATGTTACGATGTATTCGCGTTCTCCCGCTGTCACGGCTTGATGTGCCCGCTGAAACTGATTCTTGGTGGACAGCCGATGGTTGAGATGGATGCCGAAAAAGAGATGCCGGATGGCAGCAAGATACCCCTGAACATCACGGCAACGCCGTTTCGCTCTGTTGACGGGGATCTTGCGGGTATCGTCATGAGCATGAAGGACATCAGTGAGCGAAACCAGGCCATGGCGCTGCAGCGGGCGAAGCTGGAGGCTGAAGCTGCCAGCAGGGCCAAAAGTGATTTTCTTGCCAAAATGAGCCATGAGATTCGAACTCCGCTGAACGGTATTATCGGGATGACCGAGGTCGCCCTCAGGACGCGTCTGGATGCAAATCAGCGGCGATTGCTGAGCATTATCGATCAAGAATCGACCCATTTACAGAATATTATCAGTAATATTCTAGATTTTTCCAAAATTGAGTCCGGGAAATTGGAGATCGAAAAGATAGAGTTTGATCTCCGGCTGCTGATGGATGAAATTGGTGAAAGTATTGCTCTGCAGGCGTCACAGAAAAACCTGGAACTCAATATCTATGTGTCACCGGCTTTGCCGCGCTACCTTGTGGGAGATCCGACCCGCTTGAGGCAGGTGTTGCTCAATCTGGCAGCCAACTCGATGAAATTCACTCACGAGGGGCAGGTATGCATCAAGGCGGAATTGGTGGAGCGCACCAGCCGCGAGGCTGTCGTACGGATGTGTGTGGAAGACACGGGCATCGGAATCGAAGCGGATAAACATGCCGCGATTTTTAAAAGCTTTACCCAGGTGGATGGTTCCACCACACGACATTACGGCGGCACGGGTTTGGGAACGACCATCAGCAAGCAAATGGTCGAACTGATGGGCGGTCGGATCGATTTGCAGAGCCACAAAGGTCAGGGCACACAATTTGAATTCACGCTTTCGTTCGAAGTGCCGCTGAATCAGTATCACCCGACCGTCGGTGAAGCATGCGCCTGGCAGGACATGAAAATCCTGGTTGTGGATGATTGCAGTGCCGGCCGCAGGATCATTTCGAAATACCTCGAGTCATTTGGTTGCGATGTGTCGCAGGCCCGGGATGGC
>JASFGJ010000312.1:0-5639 GCA_050123815.1 Desulfobacteraceae bacterium | reverse complement strand
AATTTTCAGAAATACTGGCACAGCTGGGGCAGCAGGACGGCACCATGAGAGATGCGGAAATGGATATTATCGGGACAAGCCATGCGGCCGTCGGCGCTTACCTGCTCGGCTTATGGGGGCTGCCGGACCAGATCATCAATGCGGCTGCTTTTCATCACGGACCGGACCGCAATCCGGTATCCGGCATGAACACGACCATTATCGCCCATGTCGCCAATGCGTTGGCCAATGCCGGACCTCGGATCGATAATACCGACATGATTGTCGAGGGGCTCGATTACGAACTTCTCAAAAACAACAATTTATTGCCCTCCTTGAGCGGCTGGCGCAAAACGTGTGCGGCACACATTGTGGATCGGGATCACTGATGCGTGCCCATCCATAAATCGCAAAAATTCACGCTCCTGCCGGACGGGCGGTATGATCGACAAAATGTGCTTTACAACGTGGTGCACATCTTTTATAAGCGAATGTTAATTTTTTAATAATGATGGCAATCCGACGGCCAAAACAATCACTGAGGTCGGCATGCAATACCCTATCATCCTTGTCTTGGCTACCCGAAACCAGGGGAAAACAGATGAGATCAAGGCGCTTCTTAACCAATTTAAAATTGATATCAGAAACTTAGAAGACTTTGGCCCCATCCCCCCAATTGTGGAAGACGGGGACACCTTTGAAGAGAATGCCTACAAAAAGGCCAGCCTAACCGCACGCTATCTTGGGCTGCCGGCGCTTGCCGATGACTCGGGACTGGTCGTCGAAGCACTGAACGGAGCTCCGGGGGTTCATTCGGCGCGCTATGCCGGCAAGAATGCCTCGGACAGCCAGCGGTATCGGAAGCTGCTGCAGGAACTTGGTGACAGCGAAAACCGGGCCGCAAAATTTGTCTGCGTGCTCTCGCTGGCGGTGCCGACGGGCCCCGCGCTGACGTATGAAGCCGGCTGCGAGGGTGTGATAACACACGAACCCGTGGGAACCGGCGGTTTTGGCTACGATCCCGTGTTTTTTTATCCGCCGTTGGATAAAACATTCGCGCAGCTGACCCGGCAGGAAAAAAACCAGGTGAGTCATCGCGGCAAAGCCTTGCATGAGTTTTGTTCGGAATTTGAAAAAGTTATGGTGTGGTTGCAGCGACATTTGGCACCGCATCCCCCCACGGGCTGTATGGGATCTGACTTGTGAGATAAATATTTTAACGGTTGAAAAGTTAAGCCTCAAAGGAGTACTGCATGTTAAAATTCAACAGTGGAATCGATATCGTTCAAGAAATCGGTCAGATCAGCACGGCCGAAGAGGCCTTAACCCTTTTCAGGCAGCAACTGGACGACGAACATTTTTCGCGGCTTCAGAAGGTCAAAAATCCTGAAGCTCAGATCAAAATTGCCAATGCTCTGGTGATGTGTCGCCCGGCAACAGTCTATATCAATACCGGCTCCGAACAAGACCGCCAATTCATCCGTGACATGGCCCTCAGCAAAGGCGAGGAATCCCCCTTGTCCATGCCAAACCATACCATCCATTTCGACTTGAAAGAGGAACAGGGACGCATCATCGATCGCACCTATTATGTTGCCAATGACGATGAGCCTGTCAGCTCGCTGGGTCTGCGCTTGGCGCGTCCGGATGCACTGGACGTGGTGCGCAAGGGAATGGACGGCATTATGCACGGCATGACCATGGTGGTGGGTTTCTATTCCCGCGGTCCCGTGGGCGCCCAGGTTTCAAATCCGGCCATCGAGATCACCAGCTCGGCCTATGTGTGCCACAGCGCTGAAATTTTGTATCGCAACATTTATAACGATTTCGACGGCGAAGTCGCGCGCCAAGGCCACTTCTATACCAATATTCACAGCGAAGGTCTCAACCGATCCGAAGATCTTCCGGACGCCAGGGTGTTGATGGACCGCAGTCATCGCACCACCTATAGCTTCAAGTGCACCTATGCCGGCAATACCTTGCTCATGAAAAAAGGCAACCACCGTTTTTCAGTGGATCGGTCGGTTTATGAAAAGTGCGGCATTGAGCTGTCGGAACATATGTTTATCACCTGCATCCAGGGACCGAACGGACGGATCACCGGCATTACCGGTGCCGCTCCCAGCGGCTGCGGCAAGACCACGACCGCCATGGCCGGAGATTATTTTATCGGAGACGACCTGGCCCAGATGTGGATCGCCGAGGACGGCACCATTCGATCCGTCAACCCCGAATGCGGCATCTTCGGCATTGTGGAGGATGTCAACCAGGAGGGCGATCCACTGCTGATGGATTGTCTAAGAAAAGAAGGCACCGAGGTTATCTGGTCCAATGTGCTGATCGATGACAATGGAATTCCCCACTGGGTGGGCAACGGTGAGCCGCATCCGTCCAGTGGCCGCAACTTTCAGGGCGAATGGCAAGAGGGCATGACCGACGCCAACGGCAAGCCGGTACCGTTGTCGCATCCCAATGCTCGCTGCACGCTGGCGTCGGCTGCGTTGGGCAACTTTTCCGAAGAGGCCGAAAATCCGGCCGGTGTAGAAACCCGGGTCATCACCTACAGCGGTCGCGACAGCGATACCATGCCCCCGGTGTGGGCCGCCAAGAATTCAGACCAGGGGGTTGTCATCGGCGCCTGCATCGTTTCGGCCGCTACGGCCACCGAGGTCGGAGCCACCGGCGTGAAACGCGCCCCCTGGGCCAACGCACCCTTTATTCCCGGCGCACTGGGCGACTACATGGATGCTCAATTTAAATTTTTCGGCAGCGACAAGATTGCCGAAGACAAACGCCCTGTTATGGCGGGCCTCAACTATTTCCTGACACATGAAGCCCGCGGCGGCGAAGGCAAGCAGCTGCTGGGCGAAAAACGCGATGTCAAAGCCTGGCTGGCCTGGCTGGAGCGACGGGCCCACAACGATGTGGCTGCCATCGATACCCCCATCGGCTATCTGCCCAAATACGAAGACCTCAAGCGCCTTTTCAAGGAGCGCATCGACAAGGACTATCCGAAAGAACTTTACACCAAGCAGTTTTCACTCTATATCGACAACATCCTGGCACGGATCGAGTTGCAGCTGGAAGCATACGGCAAAGAGCAAAACCTGCCGGCCAAGTTGTTCGAAGTTCTCAAGCAGCAGCGTGAAGCGTTGACTGCCCTGAAAGATAAGTACGGCCCCATTGTGACGCCGGCACAACTGGAAGCGGTGTCCGGCAAGTAAGGGTGCAGGCAAGAAACAATTAGACGCTTATGGTGTATTACCGGCACCTTACCTTTTAAGGGGACAGGACCCCAAAATGCCCAATCCCCCATTCTTAAAAGTTCTTTTCAGCAGACGCATGTTCGTTGCACTGATCATGGGGTATGCCTCAGGTCTCCCCCTTGAGCTGACCGGATTTGTCCTGAAGACCTGGATGAGAGAAGAGGGCGGGGATTTGGCGCTCATTGGGCTCTATTCACTGGTCGGGCTGCCCTATACCCTTAAATTTCTTCAAGCGCCGATACTGGACCGTTTCACGATTCCAAAATGGGGTCGCAGACGTGGATGGATGCTGATTTTTCAGCTCTTGCTGATGCTGTCCATTTTCAACCTTGGTGCGAACAATCCTGTCGAGGCGCCATGGCTGGTGGCTGTTTGCGCTTTTTTTGTCACCCTATTCAGCGCTTCCCAGGATATCGTCATTGATGCCTATCGCCGTGAAGATCTTTCAGACGAGGAACTGGGACTGGGATCATCTCTCTATATCGCCGGCTACCGGGTCGGTATGCTCTTAGCCGCAGGGGGCGGGTTGATACTGGCCGACCATCTGCCATTTTCCCTGGTCTACATGTTGCTCTCGTTTTGCCTGATTCCCGGTTTGGTCACCACATTGCTGACACCGGAGCCGCCAACACCCTTTGGAAAACCCGGAAGCATTAAAGAAGCCGTCGTCAAACCGTTTGTAGAGTATTTCACCCGCCCCAACGCCCTTTATATCTTGGCCTTTATCCTGCTCTATAAAATCGGCGACACCATGGCCAGCGCAATGACCGCTCCGTTTTATGTCGATGTCGGCTTCACCAAAACCGAGGTGGGAGCACTGGTAAAACTTGTTGGTTTCTGGGCCATATTGGGTGGCAGTTTTACCGGAGGCCTATTGATGCTCAAGTTGGGAATCAATCGCAGCCTTTGGATCTTCGGCATATTGCAGGCCGCTTCCACGGCCGGTTTTGCTCTCTTGTCAGAGGCAGGCGCCAACCTCACCCTTTTGGGTTTTGTGATCGGATTTGAAAATTTGAGCGCCGGTATGGGAACCGCAGCCTATGTGGCGTTTATGGCAAGCATTACCAACAAACGATTTACCGCCACTCAATATGCCTTGCTGACCAGCCTGATGGGAATTCCGCGCGTATTGGCTTCAGCGGTGACAGGATTTATCGCCAATTTTTTGGGATGGACCGGCTTCTTTATGTTTTGCGCTCTCATCGCTGCTCCCGGCATGCTGCTGCTGTTAAAATTCGCCCCCTGGTCCAACAAACCCGTCGAAGATCCCGCCCCACAGACGGGCAAACCTGGAATCAACCCGAGTTAAGCCTTGATCTGTTACCTAACTGCATTATAATAAACCTCTTAAAATAATCTAAATACCCCGGCGATAGCGTATGCGTAACAATCAATCCAAGTCCGTCCAAATCAAAAAGCAACGCGAAAAAGCCCTGGCCGAGGACCGTCGCAATATTCTGGCGCTCTCTCCCGAAAAGGCTGTCGAGGCCATCGCCGAGCATCCCTACCCGGTCACCCTGGTGCAATCGATGGCCGAGGAGGATCTTTACCTGCTGGTGCACACCATCGGTCCGGATGAAGCACATCCGGTGTTGGCGCTGGCCTCCAATGCGCAATGGGAGTACCTGCTCGACATGGAGGGTTGGGACCGTGATCGCGTGGACGCCCACGCCCTTACAGAATGGATCCAACGCCTGCTCAAAGCGGATCCTGACCGCCTGACGCATCAAATCGCACATGACAAAAAGGAATCATTTGTTTTTTATCTATCGAAAAACATCGATGTCCTTGTCAGGGAATACGAGCAGGACCCGGCGGAGATCGGCGATGATTTTTTCAGCGAGGATCAGACATACTATGTCCGGCTGCGGCCGTATCCCGAAGATCAGAAGACAAAGCAGAAAACCCGCGATCATCTGGTTAAAGACATGCTCAAGCGCCTGGCGGTGTATGACTATACAATATTCAGAGATATGCTGCTCGAATGCTCGTCGTTGATTCCCGCCGAAACTGAAGAAGCGCTTTACCGATTGCGCAATGTGCGCATGGCTGAAAAAGGATTCCTGCCGTTTGAGGAAGCCGTAGGGGTATACCAGCCTCTGCGTACCGCCGATTTGCTCGGGCGACAGCGAAAGCCCGAAGCGACGGGAGGCCGCAAGGTGGACACCCACCCCATTCGGGTGGATGCAGCCCATGGACCTGAGCATGCCAACCTGTTTACCGAAACACTTACCGGCATTCAGGATAGGGCCACATTGGAGCGGCTGCAAACCGAATTCGCCGGGTTATGCAACCAGATCATTGCCGCCGACGGCAAAAAGATCCGCGAGAAGACGGCGTTGAGCCAGGTGGTCCGCAAGGCCGGTGATTTCATCAGCATCGGCCTGCACAAAG
>JASFGJ010000311.1:0-5644 GCA_050123815.1 Desulfobacteraceae bacterium | reverse complement strand
CCCACTGGCCAGGATCTCGCGCGCTATGCTGCCGTGCACCTGGGCCACCACACGGGTTTCCCCCTCGATACGTGATGAGAGCACAACGGTTTGGTATCCTTTTTTGCGGGCCAGCGCCTGCGATGCCAGGATGGCTTCGAGGTTGCTGCCCACGACTCGAATGTAGCTGTGCTGCCAGGCGTGGCTGTCTGCTTTGGGCGTTTCGTCGATTTTTCCCGCTTTGCCCGCCTGCAAACGGTCCATAATTGAGTGCGGCATCTGCTGTCCGATACCATACCGATCGATAATGTCCATGCAGTCCGAATAGGTGGAGGCATCCGGCACCGTCGGACCCGAAGCAATCACATCCAGGTCGTCGCCCACAACATCCGAGAGAATCAAGCTGACCACTTGCGCCGGGGCTGCCGCTTGAGCCAGCTGCCCGCCCTTTATGACCGACAAATGTTTGCGAATGGCATTGATTTCATGAATCGTCGCACCGCAGGCAATCAATACATCCGATGCCTTCTGCTTCTCTTCCAAACTCGTACCCGTCACCGGCAGTGGAAGCAGGGCCGATCCGCCGCCCGATAGCAGGCAAATGATCAGATCAGCCTCCGTCGCTTGCTGAGCCATGGCCAGCATGGCTTGCGCCGCTGCCATGCCGTTGGCATCGGGCAGCGGATGACCGGCCTCGATGGTCCGGATTTTTTTCAAGGGGGCTGTGTGTTCGTATTTTACGCTGATCACGCCGTCATCGATGCGATCGCCCAAAAGGGTTTCGATTGCCTGGGCCATGGCTGCCGTGGCCTTGCCCGCCCCTACAACATATATGCGTTCAATGTCGTTTAAATCATATGAACTGTCGCCAGCGATGAATCGATCCTTTTCGCAGCGGCAATGCCGCAGCATCGCATCCACAGGCGCCACAGCGTTCAAGCCGGCATGAAAAATTTCCCGGGCCTCTTCGCGCATGCGCTGCGTGACGGCATCGATATCTGTCGGGCGAGCGTTATCGAATGATATCATCGATGACTCCTTTGTAAGATATTGGATTCTTAACGATTTAGTTTAATTGATGACACATCCCGTTGCAACCCATTTGCACGGATGTCATGATCATTGCACCAGATATCCCACCGTTTTCTCAGCCTGCCATTATCTTGGCCCAAATAAACAATAATCAAGTATTTCATTGACATAATCGATTTCAAGCGTTAGGTCATTGGTATTCGATCAAGCCTGAGTGCGATATTCGAAATAAGCAAATCGATTTAAATCAACTTGATGATCCTATTTATCCATACATGATTGCATGGATTGTGATGAGTGGCTTTCTATCGTAGTGATCAAGACAGCAGCTGTTTGACGACAAGCCAATTGCGCTGGAAGATGAAGAGGGCCTGCGATGAGCAGAATACGCAAAGCACTGGAGCGAAGCAAGGCACTTAGAGAAAAAAAAAGCAGTGATCTGACCCGGTTGATCGACAACGGTGATGTGACCCAGTTTACAGACAGCAGTGATAATGCTCTGACCACGTCAAATGACAGCGGTGATGTAGCCCTGTCGGAGCGAGAGCAGCTGGAGCATGACATCATCGAACTTCTGCGCAAGGAAAGCCCGGAAATCCTCGAGAGCAGACAGAAACAGATACGACTCTCTTACTCAAAAACGAAAACCATCGATGCAGATTTGGAAACCCTGCTATACAACCGGGTTTTTGCACATAAATCGGAGTTTTTGGTCACTGAGCAAATCGAAATACTGCGGTTTCAGGTCCTGAAAAAGCTGGGCCAATTGAACGCCAACAGCCTGATGATAACCAGCGCCACCCCCGGCGAGGGCAAGACATTTATCAGTACCAATCTGGCCGTCAGCATTGCACAAAACCTGGATCGCACCGTCATGTTGATCGATGCAGATTTGAGAAGCCGCACCCGCCGTTATCAAGATGTTGCGAATATCTTTTTCAATTCTTACGACGGTGCAGGCCTGTCGGATTATTTGCAGGGATCGGCCAGAATATCGGAAGTATTGATCAATCCGGGTATTCCACGCTTGACACTGCTTCCCAGGGGGCAGGGATTGCTGGACTCTCCGACGCTCTTGGAATCTGCAAAGATGGAAGAACTCGTTGGCGAAATGAAATCCAGATACTCCAACGAGAGAATCATCCTGTTCGATGGATCCGCATTCCTGCCAAATGCCGACGCCCTTATTTTGTCGCGCTTTGTTGATGCCGTTTTGGTGGTTGTTGAAAGTGAAAAGATTCGTGCCGATGCGTTGAAGAAAATGATAGACCTGTTGAAAGAACCGAAGATTATCGGCACCGTCATGAATAAGACCCGATGAGCACTAACTAGATCAGCCCTCCTGTCGATAGTGGATCACATAGTAAGTGCGGACATAGCGCTGGCTCGGCAGATTTTTAGTCTCGAACGAAAAGCGCGCCTGGTTCGCCTCGACCGTGGTTTTCAGATCCAGCTGCTTGGAGCAGACCCATTTTTTGCCGATCAATAAAACTTCCAGCTCCACATACGATACCTTGTCGGGAATGAAGGTCTTGTCGAACTGCAGCCGACCGTTCACCACAAAGCCCCCCTCTTTTGATCGAATCTCGTACGCGATGGTGCACAGCTTGCGCTTGACCGTGTAGTCTCCCGCCTTGATTTCAAGGCATTGCGACTGCTGGAATTGCGTACCGACCCATACACCGGCACTGTCCGACCAAGTTGAAACGGCAATTCCCATCGCGATGCACAACACAAACCAAAGGGTGTATCGATGCATAACGCTCCTCCTTAACGCCATTAGCTCGTGTGCTCATCCATAAATACCGCTCTTTTCTCCCCCTTGAGTGGGAGAGGCTGGGTGAGGGGGGGATTTCAAAGCCTTACACCCTCATCCTGACCCTTTCCCTCAAGGGAGAGGGAATAAATGGATGGGGCACTAGCTCACACTTATTTTGTGAGATATATCACAGACGTTGTGCCCATAAAATTTTAGAAGTGGTTTCGAAACCTTCTCCGCCCAAGATCGGTAGGGAGGGTTTTGAAACCTCTTCGAACAGGTGACACGAACATGCTGGGATATGTTGACTGGTACACACTCTACTAACGAATATGATTTTCTCGTTTCTCTGCTCCCCTCTGAAAGTGCTGCGGTTAAAAGTAAACGATGACCAAATCGTCATTTATTTGGGCGATCGCTGAAGCAACTTCATCCTTGAGGTGCTGATGCATCCTGTTTTTTCCGTAGCAGCCATGCTGCCTTTCAGACGCTATTTTGGGCTCTACCATACGCTTACGCCAAAGCTTTCTGACGTGCAGAAGGAAAATTGTTGATTAGAAGTGTTTTTATTACCACTTTTAAACACTATCGAACGATTGCCGGAGGAAAGAAGCATGAAAAAGCCAAGAGAATTAATTAGCACACTTATCGTATTTCTGATGTTGGTGACAGGGTGCAATTCCGGGATATCTCAACCGGATGTCAACACTTTATCAGATGCAAGCAGCAGCGGTAACGGGCATGAGGGTGGCGTTAGCGGGCCTGAGGGGGGGAACGTAAACTTTGCCGAGGGATTTATCCGGCCGGATGACGAGGGCCTCATGCAAGGGTTTGCCGGCAAAGTTGGCGGTTTTGGCGGTGATATCACAAAATCACAGGCTGAAAATAGAGCGGCACTAAGATATCGCCCGGTGATTCTGGTTCACGGTCAAGGCGCAAAAGCAAACGGTCAGCATTGGGGTTTCAAACAACTTTACAGCCAGTTAATCCAAAAGGGATACAATGCTGCTGAACTATGGGGTATTTCTTACCTTGGAACAATTGGTTACAATGTCGAATGGCAAGATGCCCATATCGATACACCGTTTCAATACAGTAATAATGTCAATGAATTAAGAGAGTTTGTCAAAAATGTATGCGCCTACCTAAATGTTGAAAAAGTTGATATTATCGCGCATTCTTTAGGCGCAACGCTAACTCGATGTGCCATTCACGGCTACCGGAAAACCGGATTTTTTGGTGGCGATTTCAATGGTGAGCAGATAGCAGATAAAGTCGGCACGGTTGTGCTTATTTGTGGCGCAAACTACGGTTTTGAAGGCGGGGGCGGCGAATGGGATTGCCCACGAAATGCAATCTACGACAAAGTGAACAAGCCGGTTGCGGGAATTACTTACGTTGCAGCCAGATCGGTCGGAGACTTTGTGGACCAGGCAAGCCCACCCAATTGTTCCCAGCAGCCTCCGGGAACATCGGAAGCAAGTACATCCTATTTTTTACCGGCCGTTAAAAACATTACGCTTGACTATACATCAACATTTGCAATCGGCAATAAGAAAACATATGAAAGGCATCAATATGCAACAAGGGACCCGGAGGCACTTGAGCAATATGTGGAATTCCTGAAAAATCCGCTAAACAATGCGCCGGTTGCGACCATGGCTCCCGCAAGCGGCGAGTACCTGGAAGGGCAGCTGGTGACCATCAGCGCAACAAATAATCCGACGACAATTTACTACAAAATTGACAGCGGAACTTTTGAGACTTACTCGACAGCGCTTTCTTTATCCTCGGTCAGAACCTATGAAATTGAGGCGTATGCGGTAAATGAAGCGGGTGAGGGCAATCATGTGACCAATACATACACCATCGTTGCTCCTCCAAGTGAAGTTCCGGTAGTAACCATCAGCCCTGCCGGGCAAGATTTTGAAGACAGCATAGAAGTAACCATAACCGCCAATAATGCGGCAACGTCCATTGATTACAAATTAGACAGCGGAAACTGGACAGTTTATACAGAAGCAATAAACCTTACCAATACATCCACGGTATATGCCAGAGCAACAAACGTCGTTGGAACGAGCGCAGTTAAATCAGAAATATTCACCAAAACGGCACCTCCTTATGAAGATAAGGCCACCGACACACTTACCGGGCATCAGATTGCCGGAAGGGTGGTGTTCACCTATCCGGATATGTATGCGCCGCCGAATGGTTATATTTACCTGTTCGAGAAACATGGTACCGACGTTTTTACGATGTGGAAAGTCAACGGAGCATGGACGGACATCAGTCCCGTATAACGATATAACGCGATTTTTCATAATTCCTGTTTGTTATTCGGTCATTAACAGGGAACTTACCAATTAAATACAGGAGGATGAGATGCTGACAGAACTCCAAAAAAAAGCCGCTCAGGCGATCGTAAACATTTTTGAAACAGGAAAACCACAAGGCGAATATGGCAAGGTAACCCTTCTGCCTGATGATCCGGGGCACCTCACTTACGGAAGATCCCAAACAACCCTGGCCAGCGGCAACCTTTTTCTTTTGATCAAAGCCTATACTGAAAATGAAGATGCGGAGTTCGGAAACGCATTGTCGGAGTATCTGACCAGATTGGCCAGCCGGGATACGACATTGGATCATAACAGGCGACTGCGGCGCTTATTGCATGAGGCCGGCGAAGACCCGGTGATGCAGGATGTCCAGGACGAATTTTTCGACCGGGTATATTGGTCACCGAGCCAGAAGACCGCTGAGATAACCGGCATATTAACCGGTCTGGGATCCAGCGTGATCTATGACAGCAGGATTCATGGTTCCTGGGTACGCATGCGGGATCGAACCATTCATCGATACGGCACCGTCGAA
>JASFGJ010000310.1:0-5676 GCA_050123815.1 Desulfobacteraceae bacterium | reverse complement strand
TGATGCCGACTTTCTCGCCTTGTTGAATATGCAGCGATACATTGTTCAGCGCCCTGTTTTCCACATTGGCATACTGGAAGGTCGCCTGATGAAACGTGATGCTGGCATCGATCTGATTCTGTCGAATCAACTCTTTGCCTTGGGGGCGCTCATTGGGCGTTTGCATCAGCAGATCAAGGGACTTGAGCGCCATGCGGGATTGTTGCAGCCGTGTCAGAATGGCGGCCAGCGCACCCAGAGGGGCCATGGCCCGCCCCACCAGGATGTTGCATGCAATCAAGCCGCCCATGGTCAGCTCGCCTTCGGCGATTTGGTACACCCCCACGACGATAATGCCGACGCTGACCAACTGGGCTGCGAATTGGGCAAAGGTGATGGAAAAATTGGCCAGCAGTTTCGACCGGCTGGAGGAGGCCGCACTCATGCCGACGATTTTTTCCCAGCGCTTTTGCATGGGGCCTTCAGCCAGATTGGATTTGATGGTCTCCAAGCCATTGATGATTTCCACGAGCAGCGCGTTTTTCTGGGTCGACTCTTTGAATCCGTCCTCGATGAAACGCTGGAGGGGGTATTGAAGCAACACGCCCACCAGAACCACGATGGGAATGGCGATGATGGGGATGTATCCCAGCGGTCCGCCGATTAGAAAGATGATGGTGACGAAGATGACCAGAAAGGGCAGGTCCACAAGACTCAACAGGGTGGTGGAGCTGAAAAAATCGCGCAGCGACTCGAACTCCCGCAAATTGTTAGCCAGAGAGCCGGTCGAGTCGGGTTTGTGCTCGGACTGCATGGCCATCACTTGCTGCATCAGTTTGCTGGCAATCAGGATGTCCGCATTTTTACCGGCCACATCGACAAAATAGCCCCTCAAATTTTTCAGGATAAACTCGAAACCAAACGCGATGAGGACACCGATGGCCAGGATCCACAGGGTATCCATGGCGTTGTTGGGCACCACTCGGTCATAGACGTTCATGACAAACAAAGGGCTGGCAATGGCCAGCGAATTCACCACGATACTGGCGAAAATGACATGGCTGTAAATGGGAAAGAACCTGAAAATAGTGCCCCAGAACCATTTTTTGGTGTTCAGCAATTTCAGGTCGCTGGCCCGTTTATCCAACCGGCCGCGCAAACGTGCAAAAACAGCGTATTTGGAAAACTCGTCATTCAAATCCGATAGCGGCACCGTGGTGGGCGCATTGCCGTTTTCAGGGAAAATGACCTCGGCCTGATCGTCCAAGACAGCGGTCAAGACGCAGGCATTGTTGTTTTGCAATACCAGAATGCAGGGCAACACCAGGCTGGAAATGGTTTCTATTTTATCCCGATGGACGACCTTGGCGTCCAATCCGGCCTGTTCGGCCGCGCGAAGAGAGGTGGATACGCCCGGCGGGGTCTTGCCCACGGGAAGTCCGGATTTCAGGGCTTCGGTGGATATGGGGCGGCCGGACAGCCGCATCACGATGGAGATGCACTCCAGCAGCGGCGGCGTATAATCGACCTGCCCGGCGGATATGGGGGTGGATGGTGACGACACGCTGAGTGCTGTTGCCTTGACAGTTTGGGCGTTCGATGGGTTGTTTGGTGCTTCGGGGGAAATTTCCATATCAACACGATGTTCCATTCGCAGGCATTCAAATCTTGGGAAATGCAACTCTATAAGCACTGCCTATAGGCGCTAAGTAAGATAGAATATCGCCCGATATTTAAATAGGTTTAGCCATCGTGCGGACAGAGATGAAAGGATTCATCCGCTGTTATTGGCCAGCGCCTATCTATTTATTCCCCCTTCCGTAAGAGAGAGGGTCAGGGCGAGGGTGTAAGGCTTTGAAATCACACCCCATCACCCGTGCCTCTCCCCCTGAAGGGGGAGAGGAGAATCTATTTCTGGATGGGCACGCCCTATAGATTTTGCTGCGGCGGTCGATAAAATTGAATACGTACTGACCTGAATTGAATGTTTTCGATGCGTAGCACCAACTGCTGTGGAGAATATGAAGCCGGCCAACCCAATACTCATTGTCGATGACCAGCGCACCATACAAGTCATTATCGCCAAGATGCTCAAGAAGGCGGGTTATGATCATGTCGTGAGCTGTACGGATGAGCGCGATACGATCAATATCCTTGAAAATCAAGAAATTGAGATCATCCTGCTGGATGTGGTAATGCCCTACATCTCCGGTGATGAGCTCCTGATGGAGATCCGAAAAAAAGTTCCGCAAATACCCGTCGTGATGGTGACCAGTCAAAACGATACGGCCACTGTGGTGCGCTGTATGAGAAACGGGGCGTATGATTACATTACAAAGCCGATAGATAGCGATCTGCTGGTTGCCGCCATTGAGCGCGCCATTCAATTCAGGGAGTTGGAGCGTCAAAATCTGCGTCTGCGCAACAACCTGCTTACAGCGTCTCCTGCAAACAAAGCGTTTTTCGAGCACATCATTACCGGCAGCTCCAAGATGATCGCCCTTTTCAAATACTGTGAGGCCGTTGCGCCGGGCAAAGAGCCGGTATTGATTACCGGTGAGACCGGCACGGGCAAGGAGTTGATGGCCCGGGCATTTCATGCCGCCAGCCACCGCAAAGGCCCCTTTGTAGCGGTCAATGTGGCGGGTGTGGATGACCATGTCTTTTCAGATACACTGTTTGGTCATGAGAAAGGGGCCTTTACAGGCGCCGACAGACCCCGCCACGGATTTATCAACAAAGCCCAGGGCGGAACCCTTTTTCTCGATGAAATCGGGGACTTGAGCGAAGGATCTCAAATCAAACTGCTGCGGGTGATACAGGAGAATGAATTTTTTGCCCTGGGTTCCGACCGGCCCATGCCCACCGATGCCAGGATTATCGTGGCGACCCATAAAAATCTGGCGTTGCTGCAGGAATCGGAACGATTCCGCAAGGATCTCTTTTTTCGATTGCGTACCCATCACATGGAAATTCCGCCCCTTAGAGAACGCCGCGAAGATATCGGCCTGCTGCTCGATTATTTTATGAAAGAGGCGGCCAAACAATTCGACAAGTCAAAACCCACCTATCCAAACGAACTCGTCCAATTGTTAAAGGTACACGACTTTCCGGGCAATGTCAGAGAGTTGAGGGCCATGGTGTTTGATGCGGTCGCCAGGCACACATCCAAGATGCTTTCAACCGAGGTTTTTTCCAAATACATCTTCCCGACAAATCGAAAATCTCAGACAAATGAATCGTTGGAAAAAGAGAAGTACTTTGACGACCTGGAAACCTTGCCCACCCTTAAAGCCGCAGCCGAGGCGCTGATCGACGAAGCCATGCACCGCGCCGGATCCAATCAAAAGATAGCCGCAGCAATGCTGGGCATCACGCCTCCGGCTTTGAACAAGCGGCTGAAGCAGCGCGCCGACAAGTTGTAGGCTTTAAGATAATTACGAACCCCATTTCCAAGGCCATTAACTTTTTTCAATTCCCATCCATAAGTTAATCCAACGAGTTACACATTCAACATACTGTTATTTATATAAATAAATACTGTCGTGCGGGTTGCGCAAAGCAATCGATTAACTTATCTCACCAGGGTTCGCGCTTCGGGAGCGCTAGGCGAATCTATCCAAAAACTTTTTTAAATCAATCAGATAGATAAATGTCATGGCTCGTGGCATGGAACTTTCATATCAGTGAGCCTTAAAAGAGAACGTTATTTTCGGACTGATATCGAAACAAAACCAGAAAGAGGTGACAATGAATCGCGACACTGAACATCAAGCACAACAGGTAACGCTAACAGCTCCCATTGAGAATCAAGACTACATTGTGTCCGTTACGCCGGGCCTTGAGATAAAAGCAGAGTTTGACTTCAGCAATGTGGCCATCGAAAAAGCCGGCCAGCACCTTGTTTTACGCTTTCTCGAGGGGGGCAGCATCACACTGGAAAATTTCGGTTCATTCATCGATAATGAGCAATCACCGACCATCCTCCTTGAAGATGGATCCATCTTGTCGGCCGACCAGATCCTGGCTTCCATCCAATCACCGGAAATCGACGTCGAACCGGCGGCAGGCCAAACAGGGCCGGACAGCGGCGGGGTCAGTGAATATGAAGACAACCCGGGGGCGATTTTGGACGGCATCGAAAAGCTGGACGGCCTTGAATTTGATCAACCCCAGGACGTCAACCCTCCAGAATATCAGGGCCTTCATGAAAGTACAGGTGGTAGCGAACAACCGGATTCCCCCCTTGTGGATACGACACCACCCAATTTCGTCATCAACGATGTGGGCGACACCAGCGACAACACGCCCACCATCACCGGCACTGCGGAACCCGGAAGCACCATTACGCTGGAAGTCGGCAACGTAACCATGACGGCAACCGCCGATGCTGACGGCCATTGGACGGTTACGGTTCCGGAGGCCACCCCCCTGACCGACGGCGTGTATACCATTGATGGGACAGCCACGGATTCCGCCGGAAACATGTCGACCGACAGCGGCACACTGGGTGTCGATACAACGGCGCATGCCACCATCGCTCTGGATGTGGATATTACTCCCGACGACATCATTGCCGCGGATGAATTGGGTGAAGATATCGCCGTCACCGGCACGGTGGGCGGGGATGTCGCCGATGGAGACATCGTGACCGTAACCGTCAACGGCACTGCCTATACCGGCACGGTAAGCAACGGCGCTTTCAGCATCGACGTTCCGGCAAGCCAATTGGCTGCAGATCCGGACCACATCATTGAAGCCAGTGTTACCGGCACAGATCCTTTGGGAAATACCGTCACGGTAACCGACACCGAGGCTTACAGCGTCGACGCGATGATCGGCGGTGACAATATCGGCGAGGTGACCGAAGATGCCGACCATCTTTCCCTCACCGACAGCGGCACGCTGACCATCAACGATGGGGATGCCGGCGAAGCGGCGTTCGATCCGGGCAGTGTGAACGGCAGCGAAGGTGCGCTGGGCAACCTGAGCATCAACGCGGCCGGCGAATGGACCTACGAGGTGGACAACGCCGCCGTGCAGTATCTGGATGAGGGCGAAACCAAGGTCGAAACGTTCACCGTAACGTCGGTGGACGGCACCGAACACACCGTTACCATCACCATCAACGGCGCTGACGATCCTTCCCGGATCAGCCTGGGTGATAGCGGCAGCGACAGCGGTTCGGTGACCGAGGATGTGGATACCGATCCGGGCACCGACGGGATCCAGCTCACCGACAGCGGCTCGTTGACCGTGACCGACGCCGACGGCGGTGACACGCCGGCCTTCGACCCGCAGGCCACCAGCTTCAACGCCGACGGCTCCACCAATGCCGATCCTTTGGGCGAGCTGACCATCGACGCGGACGGCAACTGGAATTACGCGGTGGACAACGGCGCGGTCCAGCACCTGGGTGACGGCGACACCGTGACCGAGGTCTACACCGTGGTGACCAGCGACGGTCAAACCCACGAGATCACCATCACCATCAACGGCGCTGACGATCCTTCCCGGATCAGCCTGGGTGATAGCGGCAGCGACAGCGGTTCGGTGACCGAGGATGTGGACACCGATCCGGGCACCGACGGGATCCAGCTCACCGACAGCGGCTCGTTGACCGTGACCGACGCCGACGGCGGTGACACGCCGGCCTTCGACCCGCAGGCCACCAGCTTCAACGCCGACGGCTCCACC
>JASFGJ010000309.1:0-5689 GCA_050123815.1 Desulfobacteraceae bacterium | reverse complement strand
GATCATGGGCGAGCGGGTTTCTTTGCCGCATGGCAAAGGGTTCTGGCGGGTTCAGAAGTTCGGATCACCTATGGAATACGCTTTGTGAGCCAGTTGGGTCGAATGATGCTGATACCGGTACTGCCCCTTTTTATCCAATTACTAGCAGCCGACACCACTCGGCTCAACATTTTCACCGGCTTTGTTGTGGGAGCCGGATCGGCGGCAATGACCGGCGGTGCCCTCGCCTTGGGACGATTGGGTGATCGCATCGGGCACCGGCGAATCGTGATCGCCAGCACTTTGGCGGCCTCGGTATTCTACTGGCTTCAAAGCCTCGTAACAACCGGGTGGCAGTTGCTGATGTTTCATGCAATGGCCGGGATCGCTCTTGGCGGCATTGTGCCGTCCATCAGCGCCCTGCTGGTGATACAGACGCAAGAAGGTTCGGAAGGATCCGTATTCGGTCTGGACCATGCCGTCAATGCCGGGGCCCGGGCAGCGGCGCCCTTGATGGGCGCCGGTGTGGCGCTGTGGCTTGGCCTGCGGGCAACGTTTGCCGCTGCGGGGCTTTTGTTTCTTTTTGCAGGAGTGTCGGCCATGTGGAGCTTGCCGAGACGGTCTTTGTAATCGACAGCTAATGCGAGGATTTCAGGATTTTCGCCGATACGAGGAAAGACAATGGCCGTCGTACTCGTGCTCCATCGGATCAACCCATTGAAGGTTTTGGTGGCGGTTTTGAAATATGGCATCCGAGTTGGTGCGATAGGTGACCTTGCCCCCAGCCATGGTCATTGTCACATGGGGAATTCTAGCCGTGGAATTGACAAGGACCAGGTCCGCCAGCTTGCCTTCTTCAATGGATCCCAGTTCATGGTCGAGGCGGACCGCTTTTGCCGGATTCAGGGTGATCCATTTTATGGTTTCATGCAGCGGAATATTGGATTGCCGGCTCAGCTTGAATACAGCGTGCAGCATACTCATCGGTGCGTAATCAGATGCCAGGATTTCTCCCTTTCCCGATGTGAATATTTCAGAGGCGCTCATATTTCCAGACTGCGAATGGCCCCTCAGCACGTTGGGTGCGCCGAAAACGGTCCACATCCCAGCTCTTTTTGCCGCGTCAAAGGCCTCGATGCAAACTGGAAATTCAGAAATAGCTGCATGAAGTCTGCGCGCCCAGGCGACCTTTTGCGGGCCGTCATCATCATGAGAGGCCATGGGTATGTCATGTTCATGGTACATCTGCGACAGGGAAAAGAGTTCACTGTCCGCCAATGATTCGCGCTCGCGCCGGCGGTCGTCGATGAGCCGGTTGATGCGGTCCCGGGACCAGCCGTAATGTTTAATCATCCGCCGCCGATAAACATCCGTGTCTCTGTATTGACCCTGTCCGGGGGTATGATCCATAAACGAGAGCAGGTCGGCATGGCCCTGCCGGGCGTATGCTTTCAGCAGGGGCAAGGCCGTCAGGTTCAAGATATCGAAGCGCAGATGCGTCTTTGTGCGGGTTCTGAGCCATGGGCGCAGCTCAACAAGTTTCGTCAAGATATGATCCGCCATGTCATTGGTTCGCAGAGACCGATCGCGTGCTTCCTGAAATACAAATGCGATGCAGTGGAATATGGTTGTCACCCCGCAGGCGGAAAGCGTTTTATCGAATTCGACCATTGCCGAATCCATAGGAAATACGGAACCGGGGCGCGGTTCGATATACTTTTCAAGAGCATCGCTGTGCAGATCAATGAATCCGGGTACCAGCAACTGTCGGTTGGCATTGATACGCCGGGTTCCGATGTTGTGGCGGCCTTTGACGATCCGGGCGATCCATCCGTCTTCTATCACGAGGCTGGCGCCTTCAACGACAGCGTCCGGCGTCACTACACGGGCGTTTTCAATGATTGTTCGGTTGGTGTTTTCTGTTAAAGATCTCAAGGCGCCTGCCTCCTCTGATCGGTTTCGGTGCAATGTTTTTTTTCAAGACCGCTGCGTCTGGGGATGATCTTTGCGCTTGACGATTCCTTTTATGCAACGCATTGATTTTCTCCATTATTCATACTCATAAGGTTTGAAATGCAGGAACAAACTTAGAGACTGGAAATTAGATAAAAGCTAGTGGTCAACTAAAAGTTGGTTATTCAGAACCCGATCATCTGAAAGAAGACGACCTCATCTATAACATGGTAAATTGATATCTAATGTTAATGAAACAATGCTCAAACAGTCACTCCATAAATTTTTCCTCAGATTTTTCCGGTATTGCTTAGCAACAGTCTCTACTTATTCGAATCCAATACACGCTCGGCCACCATAGCAGGCATCGTTGGTGCTGGTGGAATAGGTCTTCAACTACCGGATCGGATTAAGATAAACAATTGGGCACCGAAATTGACAAAGAAAGGAGCTGCCTTGAGAATTCTTTCATGCAATATCCGCAAATCCGATGCCGACGACGGCCCAAACGCCTGGTCGCATCGCAGGGAGCTGTGTGCCGCTGTCTTAAAAGGTAGAAACCCTGATATCATCTGCTTCCAAGAAATGCGTCATGAACAATATCAGGATATCAAAGCGGCTTTTCCGGAGCACCTCTTTTGCGGTATGACAAAAACCGCTACCTGTTCTCATCCCATTAACGCTATTTTTTATCATGCCAAGCGATTCACTTTTCTCAGTGCCGGGGGATATTGGCTTTCTGAAACGCCTCACGTTGCCGGCAGCAGTTCATGGCAAAGTGCTTCCATTCGCCTGGCCAATTGGGTTCGATTGAAAGATCAGCATATCGATCGTCAGTTCAGGGTTCTCAATACCCACTTGGATCATATCAGCGAGACAGCCAAGTGGAACCAGATGAAGATGATTTTGAAGGATTCCTGTCATTATCCGGATGATTTCCCCCAGATTATGACTGGAGATCTGAATGTGGATCAGCAGCACCGGGTCATTCAAATGATTAGAAATGCCGATTGGTGGGATACTTATCAAAAAGTGCATCTGCCTGAAGAACCGGGCAATACCTACCATGGCTTTTTGGGATCCTCATACCAAACCGAAAAAGGAAAAATAGATTGGATTTTTGCTAGAGGCGGTATCAAAGTAGAAGCTGCACATATTATCAGGGATTGTGAGAACGGACGCTATCCCAGTGATCACTATTTTGTAGAGGCCGATGTTCAATTGCATCAATCCGCCGAAACATTTCAATGGGATACATATAAGCAGCTCGAAAAAAAACTATCGAGTTTTCACGAAACCCTGAGAGCTCCTTAAAGGCTGCACCTCGGGTCTATCTATGATTCATCGTACTCTTATCCCGTTTCGCCAAACGGCCATGATAATGGGGAGCCGTTCAAAAACGCGGACCCGAATCAAATCCGCACGCTTGCCAATTAATATCTCGCCTCGGTCATTCAACCCCAGCATGTCCGCTTGATTTGCCGAAATCTTGGCTACCGCCTCATGAAGCGGGATGTCCAATTGTTGGTTGAGGACGAATGCGCTATGCAACAAGCTTGAAGGAAAATAATCCGACGAGAGACCATCCAGAAGGTTTTCACGAGCAAGGGCCAGCGCAGATACATTTCCTGAGTGAGAATTGCCGCGAACCATATTGGGTGCCCCCATGATGATGTTCATCCCAAGCTCACGGGCTTTTCTGGCGGCTTCCAGTGTTGTTGGAAACTCGGAAATTGAGATACCATCCTCAGCGGATTCAATGCAATGGGCTTCGGTGGTATCGTCATGGGTGGCTACCGGTAAATTTCTTTCTCGACAAACAGATAAAATCCTATGCCGATTCGTCGCGGCGTATTGTTCGCGCATTTGGACTCGCTCATGCAAAGCATTTTCGAATTCTTCGTCAGTCCAATTTTTGTCTTTGTGAAACTGGCGGTACTTGGTTAAATCGCGCCATTGCCGTTGTCCAGGGGTGTGATCCATTACCGAAATTAAGCGAACCAACGGATGGTCTGCAAACGTCTCAAAAAGATCCACCACCTTTGAGTCACTGATTTCGCAACGAAGATGAAGCAAATGGTCGGATCGGAGCAAATCTGCCTGCAGCGTTTTATGCAGCGCTTCAATTGAAGATTCGAGAATTTTCCGGCGCATCCCTTCCATTTGATATTCCCCTAGAAAGACAGCATCCAACACAGTGGTGATTCCGGCGCCGATGACCTGATTATCGTGGGACAACAAGGCAAGCTCAGGAGATGGCCACAGGATGCCCGGCCTTGGAATCAGATGTTTTTCCAAGTTGTCGGTGTGCATTTCGATCAATCCGGGTAATAACAAATCTCGCTCAAAATCCAGCGTTCCAGGAATATTTGTTCGCCCTTCATCCACTCGTTGGATAACGCCGTCGGCAATGACGACGGTACCGTTAAAAATTGCGCTGCGTGCAACAATACGGGCATTGCTGATAATCGTATCCATAACCAATTCATCTCCAAAACCAAAGGTCATTGTCGCCGTCGTGGCCTGGGTGGGGTAGACGACCACCCCCAAAGGGGGTGGCTTTAATTTGCGGCCATAGGCCGTAAATTAACAAGGAGCCGGCACGTCGATCATCGTTTAAGTTTTTACCGCGTGCGAAGCACGCGGCCTCATCAAAAACAACAAAAACCCTATGATATCTATATGTTATAAACCGTTCTGATCGGCGTTGTGCGATTTTAAATGACCATTATCAGCTGGTTCGATTTCTTTTTGATCAGTCTTTTGTTAGATTTTGACAAAGGAAAGCAATATCCAATGATAGGATGTGAAATGTGGTAGATTATTTGACTTATCAGATAGTTATGATATTAAGGATGGATCGGACAAAATACCACTTTTGTCAGCAAATACTCACAAGATGGGTGAAACAGCGAAGAATCGTGTGTAACATGGAAATTTCCCATAAAAAATAAAGATTGGCCAAGCCCCTAAAACGTGAAAGCATTCCATCGCAGGAAAAAAGCAAGAGGCTATCATGAGTATAAGCAAAGTTGTTAAAAAATATAAATTCAATGAACAACCGAAAGATTTTACATTTTGGCAATCAAGGTCATATGAAGAACGGCTCGACGCATTAGAGCAAATTCGGAAAGAATACAATTTATGGAGATATGATGCTGAGCAAGGATTTCAAAGAATTTATAGAATTGTTAAACGAAAATAATTTACTTTATTGATATCGAAAATTTAAAGCAAAACAAACGGGCTACCGGACGTCCGCAGGATTTGGCTGATGCAGAAAATTTAGAATAATTCAGAATTTTTTGAAACACCCTGCGGGTCACACCATCAATTGCAGCACCCAAAACCGCCCTATTGGAACTCAAAAGAACAGAATTTTTCTAAAAATATTCTAACATTGGTAAAATAAAGAGCAAATGATTCTGGGAAACCACCCTTTGCAGGTTGATCAGATTCACCATAAACCGCAAGCCGGCCGCTGACAAAAGGGCATTTAAAGACAGCTAACAAAAATCTAACATTTGCGGAACACTTTCCAAACAATCGCACACTACTTTCCCTCCTGATGCGGAGACGGCACGTCTTCGATCGTTTAATTTTTTGCCGCGTGCAAAGCGCGCGGTTGCAAAAAAACAAAGCGACTGAAATTCGGATTGGATAAACCTCATCGGATTGGAGTAGGCCTTTAAATGATATCTCCGAGTACTCTGCTATTTGTGTTGCTGCTGATGTCGGCTTTGGCCTACTACCTGGG
>JASFGJ010000308.1:0-5690 GCA_050123815.1 Desulfobacteraceae bacterium | reverse complement strand
GCCGACCACCGTGGCCATTTGCGGTTCGGCCACAATTGCCGCGCCGACCCCCGGGTCCATCGAGTCGTGCCGGTAGGTGCAGCGCATGGCGTACTCAGCCTGTTTGCCGTCGTTCCATTGCTTGACCGGCCGTAGATATCCCACAACCCGTGAGTAGATCTCCGTCTCCTGGTTGCACTGGGCGCAACGCTGCTGCTCGCCCTGCAGATAGCCGTGAGATGGGCAGACACTGAAGGTGGGCGTCAGGGTGTAATAGGGCAGCCGGTAGTTGGCGGAGATTTTTCGGATCAGGGTTTTCACCGCCTCTGTATCGCTGAGTTGCTCTCCAAGGAAGATGTGAAGCACCGTACCACCGGTGTATTTGGTCTGCAACTGGTCCTGGAGCTGCAGCGTTTCGAACAGGTCTTCGGTATAGTTCACAGGCAGCTGGGTGGAGTTGGTGTAAAATGGGGCGGCGCCTTTGCCGTATTCCACTTCGTTGGCGCATTGAATGTCGTCGAAACGTTTTTTGTCCAGCATGGCCAGACGAAAGGAAGTCCCTTCGGCCGGGGTGGCCTCCAGGTTGAAGATGTCACCGGTTTCATCCTGTGCCGTGGAGAGCAGGTCGCGCAGGTGGTCCATGACCTGCAGGGCAAAGGCCTGGCCTTCCATGCTGCCGATATCCTTGTTGAGAAAATTGAGACAGGCTTCGTTCATGCCGATCAGGCCCACCGTTGAAAAATGGTTTTTCCAGAACGTGCCGGTTCCCTGCTTGATTTCGCGCAAATAGAATCTCGAATAGGGATAAAGATTGCGCTCAGTGAATTTTTCGAGCACCTTGCGTTTGATGGCCAGACTCTCTAAGGCCAGTTGCACCCGGCTCTCAAGCAGATCGAAGAACTCTTTTTCATTTGTGGCCAGGTGGCCGATGCGCGGCAGGTTGATGGTAACCACCCCGATGGAGCCGGTCAACGGATTGGCGCCGAACAGGCCGCCGCCGCGTTTGAGCAGCTCCCGGTTGTCCAATCGCAGGCGACAGCACATGGAGCGGGCGTCCTCGGGCGACATATCGGAGTTGACGAAATTGGAAAAGTAGGGGATGCCGTACTTGGCCGTCATCTGCCAGACCGGTTCCAGATTGGGGTTGTCCCAGTCGAAATCGACGGTGATGTTGTACGTGGGAATCGGGAAGGTGAATACCCGGCCTTTCGCGTCGCCCTCCATCATGACTTCGGCAAAAGCCCGGTTGAGCATGTCCATCTCCGGCTGAAACTCACCATAGGTCGCATCGATCTCTTTGCCTGCGATGATGGCCGGATGGTCCTTGAGAATATCCGGCACATAAAGATCCATGGTTATGTTGGTGAAAGGCGTTTGAAATCCCACGCGCGTGGGAATGTTGATGTTGAAGATAAATTCCTGCAGTGCCTGTTTGACCTCGTTGTAGTGCAGCTTGTCGTGGCGCACAAACGGCGCCAGCAGCGTGTCGAAGTTGGACAGGGCCTGAGCGCCTGCCGCCTCGCCCTGGAGGGTATAAAAGAAATTGACAATCTGGCCCAGGGCCGAGCACAAGTGCTTGGGCGGCGCGCTCTCCACCTTGCCTTCGACGCCCTTGAAGCCGTTTTTGAGCAGGTCTTTCAGGTCCCAGCCGACGCAATAGATCGACAGCAGGCTCAAGTCATGGATGTGCAGATCGCCGCTTTTATGGGCCCGTCGGATTTGCGGCGGATAGATCTTGTTGAGCCAGTATTCAGAAGTAACATCCGATGAGATATAGTTGTTCAGGCCCTGGAGCGAATAGCACATGTTGCTGTTCTCTTTGATCTTCCAGTCCAGGCGCTGAATGTAGTGGTCCACCAGGTCCACATTGGCCTTTGTGGCGATGCTGCGGATCTGAGCGTGTTGTTCGCGATAGATGATGTAGGCCTTGGCCGTTGGATGATAAGGAGAGTCGAGCAAGACACGTTCCACGATATCCTGGATCTCCTCCACCTCGGGCACCTGCCCCAGGCGCAGCTCATGGGCCAGTGTCAGCACCCGCAGCGTCAGCTTGCGCGCTTCGCGCTCGCCGAACTCACCGGTGGCTTCGCCCGCCTTGGCAAGGGCCGCTGTGATTTTGGAGGAATCAAATTCAACTATACGTCCGTCGCGTTTTTTGATTTGTTCGAACAACTGGTTCTCCTTCCCTGGTTTAAGGGGTGGTCGGTTGCTAAGTTGTAAACAGCCCCCGAAGGGGCTTTCTGGGATTAAGTTACGGGACAATACTCGTGACTGTGTAAAAATCTTCTACAACAATATCTTGTGTATGTCAATGAGATTTTTCTACATATTGTGTATGTTAGAGATTTGCAACTGCAAAAAAAACGACTCGATGACGTATTGCAGAATTGGGTTGCCAAGCATGCGGCGGCTTGCGTTCCGCCTGAAACAAACCGCTCAGGGGAGAGTCAATGCCGTGCCAATGTGCTTTTCCATGCACACAGGTACAGAAACCGCCGGTGCAGCAGGATTTGGCCTATTTGCTCCCTTACCGTCCATAAGTGGCGGCAGCTATCCGTCCGGCAGCTTGCAATCCCGCAAGTGAAAAGGGCGGCAGAACAGCTAGGGCAAACCAACACCTCCGGATCAGTGATTCAATCGGTATGAAACGGGGAAATGGTCACATATTGAGAATAATTCCTATTGACATACAACATATTGTGTGCGAACAAAAATACAGTACGTTGAGATTCGAGCCCAGCTCACCTGAACCCCAAACCGACGACAAACAGATTTCCGGTAATGTGGTCCCGGACCACAGGGGGGCACGTGGCTCGTTCGGCTATTCAATGTCATTAATATTAATTGCACCATGCACAACCACAGAGCGAAATAGGAGCAGGCACGTGGGTCAAAAAGTCAAAGTCATTGAAACGCATGATGGTGAGGTCGATCTGTCTGTCTACAATTGGGATGATGAGCGCTTTTCGCAAGTGTTGATTCAGCAGCATCCCATGGACAATCAAAAGGCCATGTCCATCAGCCGATTTGTGCGCGCAGCCATCGATGAAATGAAGATCCATCGCATCACTACACCAATCGTGGACGCCGTGCTCTCCGAAACCCTGGAACATTACGGCCTGTCCAAGGTCTCCACCATCCCCTTGGACCGATCCTTTTTCATCCGCAACGGCCTGAATCTGTCCGATAACGCCAAGACCGTACTGGAGCGCCGCTACCTGCGCAAAGACGCCGACGGCAATCCCGCAGAGGCCCCCTCCCAGATGTTCCGGCGCGTGGCCCGCCATATTGCCAAAGCAGAAGCCTTTTACGATCCGGAGGCTGATCTCGACGCGATAGAAGAGAAATTTTACGACCTGATGACCGATCTCAAGTTTCTGCCCAATTCACCGACCCTGATGAACGCCGGCCGTAGCTTGGGCCAACTGGCCGCCTGTTTCGTGCTGCCGGTGGAGGACAGCATGGAGGGCATCTTCGAGACCCTCAAAAATGCCGCCATTATCCATAAATCGGGCGGCGGCACCGGCTTTTCCTTTTCACGCCTGCGGCCCACCAACGCCATGGTCGGCACCACCGGCGGCGTGGCCTCCGGACCGGTCTCGTTCATGAAGATATTCAATACCGCCACCGAACAGGTTAAGCAGGGCGGTACCCGCCGCGGCGCCAACATGGCCATCCTGCGGGTCGACCACCCCGATATCATGGAGTTCATCTATTGCAAGAGCCGCAACGACGAGTTGAACAACTTTAATATATCGGTGGGACTTACCAATGAATTCATGGACGCCGTGGACAAAGGAGAGCCCTACAACCTTATCGATCCGCGCGACGGATGCGTGGTCCAGGAACTGGACGCCCGGGAAGTCTACGGTGCCCTGGTGCACCAGGCCTGGGAAAACGGGGATCCGGGCATCGTCTTTTTAGACCGCATCAACCGCGACAATCCCACCCCGGAAATCGGCCGGATTGAAAGCACCAACCCCTGCGGCGAGCAGCCCCTGCTGCCCATGGAGGCCTGCAACCTCGGATCGATCAACCTGGCCGTCTGTGTCAACACCACAGACGACGGAAGCTGCTGCCTGGACTATGATGAGCTCAAACGCGTCGTATGGGGCGCCGTACACTTTCTGGACAACACCATCGATATGTCCCAATATCCCCTTCCGGCCATCGACGCCATGGTCAAAGGCAACCGCAAAGTGGGGCTGGGGGTTATGGGATTTGCCGACTTGCTCTTTATGCTGAACATTGCCTACAATTCGGAGCAGGCCCTCGAACTGGCCGAAGAGGTCATGAGCTTTATCCAGACCGAGGCGCACGCCGCTTCCCGGGTGTTGGCCGAGCGGCGCGGCCCCTTCGGCAACATCAAGAACAGCCGCTACGAAAATGACGAGCAACCGCCGCGCAACGCCACCTTGTCCACCATCGCCCCCACCGGCACCCTGAGCATCATCGCCAATTGCTCCTCGGGCATCGAGCCGCTCTTTGCCCTGAGTTTTACGCGCAACGTGATGGACAACGACCGGCTGACCGAAGTCAACCCCCACTTTGAGGCCGTGGCCCGCCAGCGCGGATTTTATACACCCGAGCTGATGGAGACCATCGCCGAGACCGGCAGCATCGGCGCAATTGACGGCATTCCCGACGATGTCAAAAAGATCTTCGTCACGGCCCACGACATCTCGCCCGAGTGGCACATTCGCATGCAGGCAGCCTTTCAGAAGCATACCGACAACGCCGTCTCCAAGACCGTCAACCTGCCCCACGACGCCACCGAGGCCGACGTACGCAAGATCTACGACCTGGCCCACGAACTCGACTGCAAAGGCGTCACCATCTATCGCGACGGCAGCAAAGACAACCAGGTGCTCTCCACCAGCGCCTCGTCCGGCACCACCGAACCCAAGGTGGGAAAAACCCTCAAGCGCCCGGAAACTCTAGAGGGATTCACCACCCGTATCAAGACCGGACTGGGCCGGCTTTATGTCACCGTTACCGAACTCCACGGCCAGCCCTTTGAAGTCTTCGCCACCATCGGAAAATCCGGCCGCTCCACCACAGCCAAGACCGAAGCCATCGGCCGGCTCGTATCACTGGCCTTGCGCAACGGTGTCGAGGTCGAAGAGATTGTCGATCAGCTCAAAGGCATCGGCGGCGAGCACCCCATCTTCCAAAACGGCGGCCTGGTGCTCTCCATCCCCGACGCCATCGGCCATGTTCTGGAAGGACGCTACCTTAAAGATAAAGATAAAAAAGGCGGAAAAGGCAACACCCTCATGGGCGCCTCCTGCCCCGAATGCGGCCAAACCATCAGCTTCGAAGAGGGCTGCCAGAAGTGTCACTTCTGCGGGTTTACCAAGTGTGGTTAGAAGCGCTTTCAAAACCGCCCCTCGAACCCAAACCCAGTATTGGACTGCAGATTCAAATCCTCGAAATAGTCCCGCCGTTGGCGGGATTTAAATCTGCAACCCGCCTTAATTCGACCACTCAGCTCTGCTTCTTCAGGGCGATTATCATTGTCAGGATTATATCGATCCAAGTAGTCATAAAAACCGCTCCGGCTAACCCGCATGACCGCACACAGCACGGTTACGGGATAGGCCTTCATTTGCTGCCGGATAAAATCAAATCTTACTTTGATTCGTTGGCAAAGAAGGCCGCCGCCTTTTTTAAGATTTCGCGCTCCATCAAAAGGCGTTTATTTTCTTTTC
>JASFGJ010000307.1:0-5722 GCA_050123815.1 Desulfobacteraceae bacterium | reverse complement strand
GCGTCTCCTGGAAATCAGCCACCCCTCGCTGTTGAGTAAGATGAAAACATACAAAATCAACCTCTAATCCAGCGGATCTTGTCTCTGAATTGTGACTTGCGATATCGAAAATAATCGTGTTATTGGTGAGCTACCGCAATAATTTGAAGTAGCTTATAATTTGTGAATAGGGGAGGAGACTCGCCGCAGGTTTTCGTATGCAAAGGGGCATGAATGAGACTGCGGCACGGCAACCAAATGTTCAAGAGGAGGAAAAGGGTATGAAAAATTTTAAGCTTTGTTTGATCGCAACGGTCATTCTTGCAATGTTCTGCGCTTCCGCCGCTGTGGCCGGCACACTCCAGGATGTGAAGGCTAAAGGCTATATCTCCGTTGGCGTGAATGAAGGTCTGTTCGGCTTTTCAAAGCCCGATGAAAAAGGCGTGTGGCGCGGGCTGGATGTCGATACGGCGAGAGCCGTGTCCGTGGCAGTTTTCGGCGCCCCGGACAAGATCAAATGGGTTCCATTGACCGCTAAAACCCGCTTTACCGCCCTTCAATCCGGCGAAATCGACGTGCTGACCCGCAATGCCACCCGCACCCTGACCCGTGAAACCGCGCTGGGGCTGAACTTTGTCCAGACCAACTATTATGACGGCCAGGGATTCCTGATCCCCAAGAAACTCGGTGTGAAAAGTGCCAAGGAACTGGACGGTGCCACCGTTTGTGTATTGCCCGGTACCACGACTGAATTGAACGCTGCGGACTTTTTCAGGGCCAACAATATGAAAATGAAACCGGTGGTAATTGAAAGTACGCCGGAATTGGCCAAAGCCTATTTTGCCGGACGCTGCGATGTCCTGACCTCGGATGCATCTCAGCTGGCCGGCACACGCGCCATCGCTCCTAATCCTGCCGATCACGTTATCCTGCCGGAAATTATTTCCCGTGAGCCCCTGGGACCTGCCGTACGCCATGGGGATGACCAATGGGCCGATATCGTCAAGTTTGCGACCATGGCGCTGATAGAAGCAGAATATCTCGGGATCACCTCCAAGAATGTCGACAAAATGCTCAAAAGCAACGATCCCAAGATCAAGCGTTTCCTGGGCGCGAGCCCCGGTAATGGAAAGGCTTTGGGGCTGGATGAAAAGTTTGCTTACAACATCGTCAAGATGGTCGGCAACTATGGTGAAGTGTTCGAACGCAATGTCGGCAAAAATACGCCCCTGAAACTTGAACGTGGTCTCAACGCCTTGTGGACCAACGGTGGGTTGATGTATTCCCCGCCGTTCAAGTAACCAAGCGGTCGTAATAGAAAAAATCATCCCGGGCCGCATCAGGATGTCAAATCGTCCGACGGTCCGGGACCGTCATTTCGCCGGCGATATCGCAGGACCGTCACGTATGTACGGCAATGACGTTTCATTATTGGAAGTGACTGGAACGGACTATGCATCAAGAAGAAAAGGGCATACCGGCTGCTGACGGTTCCGAGCAGGTCTCTTTCTGGTATGATCCAGACAAGCGCGCCCTGATTTACCAGATCGCTACCTTGTGCTGTGTCGCACTTCTGGGCTATTACCTGATCTCCAACACCCTGGCCAACCTCGAACGCCAATCCATCGCAACCGGTTTCGGTTTCATGCAAAAGGAGGCCTCCTTTGAGATCGGTGAGACGCTGATCTCTTACTCGGCAGCGGATTCTTATGGTAAAGCCCTTCTGGTCGGTGCTTTGAACACCTTGCTCGTTGCGTTTATCGGTATCCTTTTGACGGTATTCCTGGGAACCGTGATCGGTGTGGCTCGCCTGTCGTCCAACTGGCTCATATCCAAAATAGCGGCTATATATATCGAAGTATTTCAGGACATTCCGGTATTGCTTCAATTGTTTTTCTGGTATGCTTTTTTCTATGAGATGCTGCCATCACCCCGCCAGGCATTAACACCGTTTGACGGCGTATTTCTGTGCAATCGCGGTCTGATATTTGCCGTGCCGGCGTCTCACCCGGCCTTCGGCTACATGGGTTTGGCGCTGCTTGCTTCGGTTGTCATCACTATTTTTATACGGCGCTGGGCTAAACAACGCCAGGCCGCAACAGGTAAACCGTTTCCGGTATTCAATACCGGTCTTGGATTGGTGGTGGGGCTGCCGCTGCTGACGTGGCTGCTGTCCGGCGCCCCGACCCAGATGAGCGTACCGGTTTTAAAAGGATTTAACTTTCAAGGGGGCATGAGCGTCAGTCCGGAGTTCACGGCGCTGCTACTGGGGCTGGTGTTATACACCGCAGCCTTTGTGGCTGAGGTGGTGCGTGCCGGCATCCAGTCCGTCAGCAAGGGGCAAACGGAGGCCGCCATGGCCATTGGACTCAGATCCGGACAAGTGCTTAATCTGGTTATTCTTCCCCAGGCATTGCGCGTGATTATTCCGCCACTCACCAGCCAGATGCTCAATCTGACTAAAAATAGTTCGCTGGCAGTGGCCATTGGCTATCCCGATTTCGTATCCGTGGCCGGGACCACCATCAATCAGACCGGCCAGGCCATTGAAGGGGTGATGCTGATTATGGCTGTGTATCTGATATTCAGCTTAAGTACGTCCGCTTTTATGAATTGGTATAATAAAAAGATGAAACTAGTCGAACGCTAAATTCTGCACGCCAAAGAGAATACGGCTGGCAGAGAAAATCATAGAATCGTATTCGCAAACGAGTTTAAAGTTAAAAGTTTTAAGTTAAAAGTAAAGGTATTCTGCCGTTTTTAGATTATGATTTAGGATAGTTGATAATGCCGGATGCGCAAACGATAGATAGCAGCATCAAATCCGAGATGAAGCCGCCGGTGGCCAGTGTTGGGGTTGTGGGATGGATCCGGGCCAATTTGTTCAATTCCTGGTATAATTCCGTATTTACGATCCTGGCCCTGCTGCTGATCTACAAAACCTTCTGGCCGTTTGTGAAATGGGCCTTTATCGATTCTCTCTGGTTCTCAACGGGCCAGGAGTGTCAGGCCGGCGATGGCGCCTGCTGGTCCGTCATAACAGCAAACATTCGTTTTATTCTTTTCGGCTTCTACCCTTACGAGCAGCACTGGCGGCCCGGACTGGCCATCGCTTTGCTGGTGGGGCTTCTACTGCTGAGCCAATACCGCCGATTCTGGAAAAAATCGCTGGCCGTTTATTGGGTCATCGGATTGGTGGTCATGGGGATTCTGCTCAGAGGAGGCATCCTTGGTTTGTCTTCCGTGGAGGTCAGTAAATGGGGCGGATTGCCGCTGACGTTGCTCTTGTCGGTCTTCGGTCTCACGGCGGCTTACCCTCTGGGGATAATGTTGGCACTGGGCCGACAGTCCAAAATGCCGACCATTAAATCCCTATGCGTGATTTACATCGAATTGATTCGCGGTGTGCCCTTGATCAGTCTGCTGTTTATGTCATCGGTGGTTTTTCCGCTATTCCTACCGGAAGGCGTGACCATTCCCGGCCTGCTGCGGGCCCAGGTGGCGATTATTTTATTTACCGCAGCCTATATCGCCGAAGTCGTCAGGGGCGGTCTGCAGGGCATGAGCAAAGGGCAGTATGAGGCAGCCGATTCTCTGGGTCTGAATTACTATCAGACCATGCGTCTGATCATCCTGCCACAAGCTTTGAAAATCGTCATTCCGCCATCCGTCAGCATCCTGATATCGGCATTCAAAGACACCTCGCTGGTGGTTATCATTGCCCTGTACGACCTGTTGAAGACGACGCAGAGTACGCTGCAGGATCCGCGGTGGATGGGATTTTCGGCCGAAGCCTATATTTTTATCGCACTTATCTATTTTATCTGCTGCTTTTACTTAAGCAACTTCAGCAGAAAGATAGAAAGAGAATTGGATACGGGATATTAGAAAATAGTTTAAAGTTTAAAGTGCACAGTTGAGGAATTCTATCATTATACGATAACCCTTAGTTAAAAACTATTATCAATAGATAGAACTCCACCGCTTTAAACTTTAATCTTAAAATTTTTAAAAGACGGAAAATACGATGACTGCCACGAACGCTTCTATCCAGGAAAATGACAACATCATCGAAATTAAAGACATGCACAAATGGTATGGAGAATTCCATGTGCTCAAGGATATCAACCTGGATGTGAAACGGCAGGAACGCATCGTGATTTGCGGACCGTCGGGATCCGGTAAATCCACGCTGATTCGATGTGTCAATCGATTGGAAGAGCACCAGCGCGGAAAGATCATCGTCGATGGAACGGAACTGACCAATGATTTGAAGAATATTGAAAAGATACGTGCTGAAGTGGGGATGGTCTTTCAGCATTTTAACCTCTTTCCCCATCTGACCATCGTTGAGAATTTGACGCTTGGCCCTATCTGGGTCCGCAAAACGCCTAAAAAAGAGGCCGAAGAGACGGCCATGCATTATCTCGAAAAGGTTCAGATTGCCGAACAGGCAAAAAAATTTCCAGGCCAATTGTCCGGAGGACAGCAACAGCGCGTCGCGATTGCCCGGAGCCTGTGCATGGCGCCCAAAGTTATGCTGTTCGATGAACCCACCTCTGCATTGGACCCTGAAATGATCAAAGAAGTGCTGGATGTCATGATCGAATTGGCACAAGAGGGAATGACCATGCTTGTGGTCACCCATGAAATGGGCTTTGCCAAGAGCGTTGCCCACCGGGTTCTGTTTATGGATGAGGGGCAGATCGTAGAACAAAACTCTCCTATCGAATTCTTCGATAATCCTCAAAATGAACGTACGAAGCTGTTCCTGAGCCAAATACTCCATTGATCTATTTTAAATTACTGCTGACAGCCTTTTTTTGGGGCGGGACGTTTATCGCCGGCCGACTCCTCGCCTCGGGCGTCGATCCGCAAGCGGCGGCATTTTTAAGATTTGGCATTGCCTCGCTTTTCTTGCTTGCCTATACGATTCGAGCGGAGGGGCGGTTGCCCCTGCCGCGAAAAAATCAGGTTATCCCCGTCGTGCTTCTCGGGCTGACAGGCGTTTTTGCATACAATATCCTCTTTTTTACCGGGCTCAAATACATCCATGCCGGTCGTGCCGCATTGATCATTGCGACCAATCCGGTTTTGATCAGCCTCCTGTCGGCTCTCTTTTTCAAGGAGTCTTTGAACTGGATCAAAAGTATCGGTATCTGCATGTCCGTTGTCGGTGCAATGGTGGTGATCTCGCATGGAAACCTGACAGATGTCGCCGAGTACCATTTTGGATTCGGCGAATTGATGATTATCGGCTGTGTGGTGAGCTGGGTCTCGTATTCCCTGATCGGCAAGATCGTGATGCGTGGTCTTTCCCCTCTTGTCTCGGTAACCTATTCCGCTCTTGTCGGTACCATTTTGTTGGCCATTCCGGCTTTGGGCAGCGGGCTGGTCGAAGATATCGGGCGATACGGCGCAACAGAGTGGGCCAGCCTTTTCTATCTTGGTTTTTTTGGGACGGTGCTGGGTTTTTTCTGGTACTACCAGGGCATTGAGCGCATAGGTCCGATGCGGGCCAGCGTGTTCATCAATTTTGTGCCCATCAGTGCCATTTTGCTTTCCGCAACACTGCTTGGCGAAACCATCACCCCGTCGCTGCTGATCGGTGCCGCTCTGGTTATCTCCGGAGTGTATTGTACCAATGCGTCCAACTCGATCTCTCGATTCTTGCGGAGAATGCGCAGTTAACAGGAATCTCGAAATTGTAGGTGCTTATTCCAAGATTCAGTTTAAAGTTTAA